>CANRMC010000014.1 GCA_947631605.1 uncultured Lachnospiraceae bacterium | reverse complement strand
CCGAGGGAAACCGCGCTTTTTCCGAAATGCTCCGTAAAAGGAAGATGCGCGCCATGCGCTTCGTCCACCACAAGCGGGATATTATACAGATCCAATACACTCATGATTCCTCCTATATCCGACAGAACGCCTTCATAGGTCGGAGAGGTCACGATACAGCATAAAATATCATAGATAGAATTTTTCCCGATTGCCTCACGGATCCGTTCCGGGCGCACAGAACCATAAATCCTGCCCTCCTCCAGATAATCCGGATTCACATAGATTGGATGTATTTGCAAAAGCTCTATGGCATGGTATACGGATGTGTGGCAGTTTCGGGCAACGATAACCGCTTTTTTCTTCCCGCTTTCGCCGGAAGTCTTACAGCAGGCATAAATTGCGGAAAGGATTCCTGCCGTAGAACCGTTCACCAGATAATAGCTGCGATAGGTATGATAAACCCTTGCAAGCTCTGTCTCGGAATTAAGGATCATACCCGCCGCATGATGATAGTCGTCCAGTCCCGGAACCTCCGTAAAATCCCTTGCAAATTCCGGATTAAAGAAACTCTTACGCTTATGCCCCGGCATGTGCCAGGGTTTTTTATTTTCCGATAAATACTGATCAATTCCTTCTGCTATATACTTTCTCATTTGAAATTCCTGCCTGTTCTTACTATAATACATTTATAAAATTCTGTTTTCGGGTTATAGCTATAGAAAAAAGGGGTATGAAAATGAAACATCTTTTATTGATCTCCACGGGCGGTACGATCTCCTGCCTCAAAGATACGGACGGAAGTCTGAAACCGGCGCTCTCCGGCAGCGCGCTTGCCAACGAAGTACCGGAGTTAAAAGCACTTTGCAGCCTTTCCGTTCTTCCGCTTTTTGAACTGGACAGCACCAATGTACAGCCGGAAGAATGGGTAACGATCGCAGAAGCCGTCAACCAAAACTTAGACAGATACGACGGCATCATCATAAGTCATGGTACAGATACCATGGCGTATACGGCCGCCGCTCTTTCTTTCATCCTGCAGAATGTAAAAAAACCGGTTATTCTTACAGGCTCGCAGCACCCGATTACAGAACCGGATTCCGACGGCAGAAAAAATCTGCCGGACGCCGCACGAGTTGCCGCAGCGTCTGATTTTCCGGGCGTTTACATCGTCTTTGACGGGGATATCATAAAAGGAACCGCCGCCTCCAAGATTGATACGAAACATAACCATGCGTTCCAAAGCATTACCGAGCCAAGGGCCGGCTGCGTGCGTTCCGACGGTGCGGTTGTTTTTGAGAATCCCATACCTGTTACGTCACAACCCTATACCTTCTGTCCCAAGCTAAACCCCAATGTACTGCTGCTTAAACTTTATCCGGGCTTCCGGCCGGAAATTCTGTCTTCCCTGATACTGCCGGGAAAGGAACCAATATATCCGGCAGTCATTCTGGAAACCTTCGGCGCCGGAGGAATCCCGTTTCATAATCGGAATCTCCTGCCGGTGATCACTTCTCTTATCGCAGCAGACGTCCGGATCTACTGCAAATCGATGTGCCTGTATGGCGGCTCCGACTTGTCCGTCTATGAAGTCGGCGCGGAAGCGGAAAAGGCGGGCGTGAAAAATCTGGGAAATATAACCACGGAAACCGCCCTTGCTAAGATCATGTGGGAACTCGGTCAGAAATCATGACACGCTTTCCCTTTCCGACGCTTAATTTTCTCCCGCTGCTTCCTTTGCAATATTTTCTCCCGCTGTTTCCTTTGCGATACGGTTCTTCCGAACCCGATTCAAGATCAGGATTCCTGCTGCCATAAGGAGAACTCCCCCACCGGAAATTATAAGAAGATCACCCAAAGTCAGAGTCTCTGACGCAAGGAATGGCAGAACCTTACCGATTTCATTCGGATAATAATAGACCAGTACGGAAATCATATTATTGAGACAGTGCATGAGCATGGACGGGAAAATGCTTCCTGTAGCATAAACTGCATAACAGAGCATACCGCCCAGAAGTCCTGTAGTAAGGAACTTTACAATACTCATATGGTACACGCCGAACACCGCCGCTACGATCAGGATTGCAGTCACCGTTTTGTAGCGGTTTTTCATTGCCGAATATATATAGCCGCGGAACATCATTTCCTCGCATATTGCCGGTGTGATCGCAATGACAAGCAGGGAAATCCAGACTCCGTTGTCCATGATCCCGTCAAAGGCGTCCGTAACCGCACCGGCGCTCTCCGGAAAGATCATACTCATAACCGCAGACACCAGAATCCCAACGAACAAAGTCCCGATAATGAGAAGAATCCCGCCAAGGAAACTAAGGATTCCTGTCTTATGGAAGCTGTATGTTTTTCTCAGATCTTTTTTCGTATAAATTGCCATTAGAAGCGGAACCAAAAGTATGATCATCTGGGTTCCGAATACGCCGAAAATCCCATATTTTAATTGCAGGATTCCGCCCAGATAAACGATCAGAACAATGGCAAGCATGATCACAAACCATGCGTCGCCGGTCGTCGGCACACCGCCCTTTTTCATATTGCTCCGTTTCTCAAAAAGCTGCAGTCCGGTCTTTCCTTCTCCGAAAAGAATACTTTCACTGTCATATATTTTGCTGAGAAAGAGAATCGCCAGCGCCGCATAGAAAACATTACTCACAAGAACCAGAAAAATCAACGTATAATCCAGCTTGAACAACATCAGATTCTTGATCAGAAGGCAGATATTTGCAACCGGCACCAGCGCCATACCTCTGGTAAGTTCGATATTCGGAAGAAATCCGATATAACCCGTAAAAAGCACTACCAGCATAAGCGGCGTAATGTAGTTATTCGCTTCTTTGTAAGATTTTGCAAATGCGGTAATGCACATGGTGATCGCACTGATAAACAGAGAAAACACAAGCACCACGACAATCGTAATCAGAATCGCCGGAACGAAAGAAGCAAGGCGGATTCCGGCACCCACCCCCGCTGCAGCACCTAAATCCATGACCTTGAACATATATAATCCGATTCCGCCGATGGACAGAATATTTAACAGCGCCGATATAATGCCGATCAAGGCAACCGTAAGAAATTTACTGGTAATAAGCTGGCGGTTCGTAACCGGAAGCGTAAGCACTGTTTCCAGCGTTCCCCGCTCCCGCTCACCCGCCGTCGTATCAATCGCCGGGTACATAGTTCCCATCAAAAGGCTGATGATCAGCATAAAAGGAACCACCATACCGAGGACGCTTCCCATGGACTGCTCATTACTGGCGATATTCTTATACTCAAAAGAAACCGGCTCCAGAATATCCGAAACTTCCAGTCCCGCCGCTTCTATTTCCTGCTTTGTCAGATCCTTCTGCAATACCGAAATAACTTCGCCTACAATATCTACCGCATATCCCGAATTTGCCGCCGAAGAAAGATAATACATGATATAATTCATTTTTCCGTCTTTCATTTCGGCAGTCACATAGACGTCGATTTCCTCTTTTTGCAGCGCTGCCGTATAGTCCTGAATATCTTTCTTATCTATAAGCTTCAGAGAATAATTCGAAGCATTGTCATCGGAAAGACCTTCTTCGGACGATAGCTCTGACGTTTCCTGCGTTAAATCCTCCGTTGTTTCTGATGTTTCATACGCTTCCAGATATGACATGAGCCGTCCGTCGTCCGGACAGTCGACAACAATATTATATGTGTGCGTCTCCATACTTGTGGCGACGGAAGCAACAACCTGCAGCGCAACCACAAAAATAAGCGGATACAGAATGACCGGCACGACTAACATCATGATAACCGTTTTCTTATCACGCAGAACATCCAGCATTTCTTTCTTAAACAGGGTTTTTATTACTTTCTGGTTCCATTTACGATTCATTCCCCATATCCTCCTGCCTGATCAGCGTGTTAAATGCATCCCGTATACTATCGGTTCCCGTCTGCTTTTTCAGATCCTCCGGTGTGAGGTCGCAGATGATCTTTCCTTTATGAAGCATGATGATCCGGTCGCACAGATATTCTGCCTCTTCCATATAATGGGTGGAATAAAGGACGGTTTTTCCTTTTTCCCTTTCACCCTTCATAAATTCAATGATCGCCGCGCTGCTGATGATATCCAGTCCCAGCGTCGGCTCGTCAAAAATATAAATTTCCGGACTATGGATCAGACATCTCGCAATGGACGCCCGCTGCGTCTGTCCGGTGGAAAGCTTTTCAATCCGGTTGTCGATAAATTTCTCCATATCCAGAAGCTGTGAAATTTCTTCAATCCGCTTTTCGATCTCCTCATCCGGCATTTTACAGATAGTTCCGATCATGGTAAGAAGTTCTCTCGCGGAAAGCCTTCCATATAATTTGGTGTTTCCCGAAAGGTAACCGATATGCCGTTTAATCTCAATATCATCCGTGATCTCTTCGCCGTTTACCGTTATCGATACACCGCCGGCCGTAGGCTTCATCAGTTTGGAAAGCATCCGAAGAAGCGTGGTCTTTCCTGCGCCGTTCGGCCCGAGGATCCCGACGATCTCACCTTCCCCAACCTCGAAAGAAATCCCGTCTACCGCATTAAATTCTACCTTTTTATTCTTTTTTTCATTTCTGGTAAATGTCTTTACCAGATTCCTCGCATGGATCATAGTTTTACCCCAATCAAAAACATTCAAAATGCTACAAATTCATTATAACAACTAAAGCAGGTTTTGCAATGCAAAACATTCATTTGCAATGCAAAATCATTCATTTTGCGATACAAAATATTCATAAAATCCGGAGAATCCTCACATAATAAAACCGGAGGAAAAGAATATGAAAAATATAGAGAAGCAAAAAGATTGAAGTATCTAACATATCCTGCAAAAGAGAATGGTGAATGAAGGAAATATCCGTTCAGCCTCTTTCAACCAAGCATCATTGAACCCGTTTTGTAATCTTTAGATCGTGTCGAAAATTGCATTTTATCAGTTATATCTTATAAAATCCTATTTATCACTTGATTATTCACTGTATCTGATATATACTAAGAATGGTTACAGGAAAGGGGGATGATTCTTATGATTAAACGGGAAACCTATATGAGCCGTATCCGCCCATTTATCAGGAATGACCTTATCAAAGTCATGACCGGCATCAGGCGAAGTGGGAAATCCGTCATGCTGGATCTGATAAAGGAAGAACTGACGGAATCGGGCGTCTCAGCCGAACAATTCATCTCTATCAACTTTGAGGATATGAGGAACTCCCGGCTTCTTACTGCAAACGCTCTCCACGAAGAAATCCTGAAAAGGACAAAAGACATAGAAGGGAAAGCATATCTGTTCTTTGATGAAATTCAAGAAGTTGCCGATTGGGAAAAGTGCATTAATTCACTCCGTGTCTCCCTCGACTGCGACATCTATATCACCGGCTCGAATGCGAAACTCCTTTCCGGAGAGCTTGCGACATATCTCGGCGGGCGATATGTGGAATTTGTGATCTATCCGTTTTCTTTCTCTGAATTTTTAGAACTCTATCACACAGTTGACCCAACCGCTACGATACAGCAAAATTTCCAGAAGTATCTGCTGTCCGGTGGGATGCCATATCTCGCAAACCTTCGATATGCCGAAGAACCGTCCCGGCAATACCTTACCGACGTCTTCAACTCCGTCCAGCTCAAAGATATTGTCAAGCGGAACAAGGTGCGCGATGTCGATCTGTTGGAGCGGATCATCGCCTATACAATGGCAAATGTTGGAACGACCTTCTCCGCAACCTCCCTCGTGAAGTTTCTCAAAAGCGAACAGCGCACCGTAGCGACAGAGACTGTGCTGAATTACATCAAATACTGCTGCGACGCCTACCTTCTGTATCAAGTCAAAAGGGAAGATTTGCAAGGGAAACAGATTCTCGCATCCAACGAAAAATACTACATTGCCGACCACGGAATTCGCGAGGCGGTGTTTGGCGGGAATATGCGTGATATCAACCTGATCCTTGAAAACATCGTTCACATGGAGCTTCTCAGGCGCGGATATACGGTCACGGTTGGCAGATTCGGTGACCGGGAAATTGATTTTGTCTGTCACAGACACGGGGAAAAGCTCTATGTTCAGGTTGCCTATCTGCTTGCCACGGAAGAAACAATCGCACGGGAATTTGGCGTTTACGATCACATACGGGACAATTATCCGAAATACGTCGTCACGATGGACGAGATTGACATGAGCCGGAATGGAATCAAGCACCGAAATATCCGGGATTTTCTGACTGCAGACGAATGGAATTGAAATGAATTTTTTTCATCGTCATTTGTCAGCGGCTTTCCTTGATGTGTTTAAAATGCGCAATATAAGTTTCCAACTACTTTAAATTTTTCGGAACATAAGCGATATCCGGTACGATGACATGCGGTTCCAGATTGCAGCCTCCTGCTCGTCCAAAAATCTCAGGAAATCCAGAATATTATCATTCGGACATCTATGACCTCAGAAAAAATAACCAAATTACGAAACAGATAATAATTGGAAGATATACACAGAGCATATCAGTCTTATTGTTTACGGAAGATTACCCTGAAGCTTATACTTTCTGAGTTTCACCTTACCGACTTCCGGATACTCATGCTCGGTATATTCTTCTGTCCTAATAAATTTACATTTGAGTGCCACGTGCTGCGACGCTATATTATCATCCCGGATCTGAACATAGATACTGTCATCAAACTGTCTTGCCAACTGTATGCCAAGCTTCAGTGCCTCTGTTGCATATCCACGTTTTTGATTGATTTCGGTAACCGTATAGCCTATATCAACGCCGTCCTCACGCTTGATTAGCTGTAGGAAACCGACGCTATCATCACCGGTTTCCGTTCTAACCTGAATCAGAAAGAGCCGACGATCTTCCGGCTGTTCAAATCTAGCATCGCCCAAACGCTCTAAAAACAGTTTACGGAAACCCTCTTTATCTGGTTCAGAAAGATAGCCATTCCAATATATATCACCCGGACTGCATCGAATGGTGTAATAAGCATCATAATCGTCTGCTGTTGTTGGCTTTAAATATAGTTCCATAGTGCCCTCATTACAAGCATATACAAATCACTGTATTTCAAAGCGAAGCTTTTTGATTGCTTCCAAACAACGCTGCTGCGCTTCTTCTGTAGAAGCTCCCTTGCAGATGACATAGCCAAATCGCGCCGAATCATCTGTTGCCTCACTGTAAAGATTTCCTACTTTTCCGATTATGACTAGCTTGATGACACCTTCCGAATTCTGCGCAGCCTCGATGCCATTGATGCTTTTTAATGTTCCTTTCTGGGCGGGGATGAAACGGATTCCGACGCTCACACCACTGTCTGTATAACTGCTTACATCTGGCTTTTTACCAAGTGCAAGTTCAATGGCTGCCTGTACCATGTTGATGCCTGTGACAGATGTTTCAAGTAAATGCGTCGTAATGCAGTCACCGCCAAGTCGAGCGCCAAGCTCAACCATCTTCAGTCCTTCCTCAGTCACCTTGATCTCTACATGCGCAGGACTGTTAACCAATCCCACAGCCAAAACCGCCTTTGCTGCCAGTTTACCGATCTGTTCCTTGATTTCCGGTGCCAGTGCAGACGGCTGTGAATGTCCAAGCTCATAAAAATTCGGTTCTCCAGACGTGATCTTGTCTGTGATTTGCAGGACATATGGGATTCCTTCCACGACTATAA
Source organism: uncultured Lachnospiraceae bacterium (assembly GCA_947631605.1). Classification (GTDB taxonomy): domain Bacteria; phylum Bacillota; class Clostridia; order Lachnospirales; family Lachnospiraceae; genus CANRMC01. The sequence goes on along the minus strand of CANRMC010000014.1, from coordinate 25,164 downwards.
CTTCCACGCTGACCTCCGGCCCATCCATATACTCCTCGATCAGAATATCACCAGAAATACCTGCTTGGGAACTGAACAGTGCTGCCTGTCTCAGTTCAGTTCCATGATGAATGATACTGATGCCTCTGCCTCCAGCTGAGTCGATCGGTTTAGAAATCACAGGATATGGAAAATCTGTTGAAATTCTCTCTATATCCTTCTTTTTCACAACCTGAAAAAAGGGATGTGCCACGCCGTGCTTGCGGAAAGTTTCCAACATTTTCACTTTATCCGTTGCCTTGACCGCAGTATCAAGTGTATGTCCTGGAAGGTTTAATTGACTGCATACATAGGCACCCGTCACAACAGAGGTATCACATGCACCAATGACAATCCCATCCGGCTCAAATACTTTTGCAATTCGCAATACTGCGTCCTTGTCCCTTATACTACAGATAAACTGTTCATCAGCATAACAGAGTGCCGGAGCTTCCCGATCAATATCTACAACGCCAACATACAATCCCATTTCCTTCGCTTTCTGAATAACTGGAATTTGAAAAACAGGTGCGCCAAGAACCAATACTCTCTTCATTTACTCACTACCTCCTAGTGATATCGCTATATTATTCAGGGAATTCTATCTTCGATGCAGGATTATGGCTCCCTCTCTGCTTTATCGGGGGAAGTTTCATATAGTCACCGTATGCCATTCGGAGAACTTCATCAAATCCAGCCATCGCCATAAACTTTCTGCCCTCAAATTCAACTTCCACAGTCTTTTTCAGACAACGAGCGGGGATTCCGTATTTACAACTCTTGGCATTGGGAATAAACATTAGATTTACCAGCTCAGATGGCTTTTTATAAATCACCTTATTTGCTATATGAAAGATGCTCTCCTTCGGAATCTTGTTAACCACTTTATACAGATTTCGTCTGAATACGCTTCTATCCGACACCTTGCCTGCTTCGGAATACAATGCCTTCCGGATCAGAAAAAATGCTGCATAGTACATCTTTCTTAAAACGGAATTATCAGGCACATGATAGAGTGTGAACACATCAATGCAGATGCCGTTATGGTACTTCATGTGTTCCTGCCCTTCACGCACAAACGCAGAATGATTTCTGCGAAGCTTGGCGTATCCCCAGCGATAGTGCGGATCTGTTCTGTAGTCCTGAAGGAAAAATTTCTCATGATCCAGATCGCGCTTACACGCCTCAAAAAACTTGTCGTAATCCTCTGGCAGAAATGCAATATCCGCATCATCATCCCAAGGAATAAAGCCCTTATGTCGGATCGCGCCCAGAAGCGTTCCCGCATACAACGTGTACTTAATGTGATTCTTCCGACATATACGATCCACTTCACAAATCAGTTCAAATTCAACCATTTGCAGTTTTCGAAGCTGTTCCTTTGTTAAATCCACATCTTTCTCCTTATTTTGTCTTCTAATATTGAAAAATGTTTATATCTCCACAAACTCTCCGCGATAATACTTTTCAATCACACCTGTAATTGCTTGTGTTGTCTCTCGATTGATATAAAGGCTGTTTTGTCCGCTTTCCACACTCTTGGCAAACGCAACAATCTCATAGCGGATGCCTTCGCCATCAAGCTGATAGAAATGGCGTTTGTTATCAGCGGAATCTTCGTACCTGACCTCAAAATAATCTGTTTTCCACCATGGTGCCGGAACATAGATATATCCTTTCGTACCTGTGATAATCAGTTCTCCTTCCGACTTTGCAGCCTTCGCTATTTTCACAGAAGCAACTGCCTTATCAAATTGAAAATCAATCTTCGTAAAAGCATCATAGTACAGAGTCTTGTTAATCTGCTTACTAATTATTTGAACATCCCGGTAATCAATTCCTAATAACTGAAATACCGGGAGCATCGCAACCGGTCCCCATGCGCAGATACTATTTTGTTTTTTAGACAAGTCCGTGTCTGGTTCCCCAGCACCATCTACAAGACTGGTACAAACGACATCAACCGACACAATATCACCGATACTGCCGCTTTTTGCAATGACCAAAAGCCGTGAATACGCTGTAGAATATGCGGTTTTAATCGCATCTGCCAGAATCAGATGATTTGTATCCGCTAATTCTATAAGCTCCTTATATTGAGTAACGGAAAGAGCGACCGGAGACTCGCAAATAACATGTTTACCTGATTCTAATGCGCACTTTATATCAGCATAGTGGTGCTCAGGATGTGAAGCAATGTATACAGCATCAACACCATCCAAAGAATTGGCGCATTCCTTGTATTCTACGCCGTTGACAAACTCCATTTCACGAACAAATTTTTTGCACAGATTTCCTTCGCCAATTGTTCCAATTGTCAGTTTTCTTTTTTCTGCACGAAGCTCCGAACTTGATATCCCCTGTGTTCTTGGCAAATAGATTACTTTGCAATACTCATTCAGATAATCGAAATACCCTTCCCAATCTGATCCAACGGTGAAAATATCAATGCTTAACCGGCGGATATCATCGATCTTCTGACCTTCATACTCCTCAACAATAATCTCGTCTGCTATCCCTGTCGCACGAACCGCTTCAATGCGTTCCATCAAAGACTGCTGCAAATTGATCTTGCCACGAGTCTTGTCATAGTCGTCGGAGGTTATTCCGACAATAAGATAATCCCCCAACGCTCTCGCACGCTCTAAAAGACGGATATGACCGTAATGGAGCATATCATATGTACCATATGTAATTACTTTAACCATATTGCAATCTCCGTTACAATTGAAAATATTACAGGAGTCCCCTGTTTTGCATATCTTTCAGCGCATTAATAAGCGTAGTATTATCATCATGATTCAGGCAACCAATATGACCTACTCTGAAAATCGTATTCTTCATATCACCGCCGTTCGGGCACACCCAAATATGATAATGATCCTTTAACTCTGTAAAGATTTCATAAGCATCTGTATTAACAGGATGCACTGGCGTGACACCGTTTGCCGGAGACTCCGAAACAAATTCAAACGGCAGATTCTTGATTTTTCTTCTGAAATCCGCAGCCTGTTCCGCTACTCTGGCGATTTCAGCATCGGCACCACCTGCTTTCTCAATCTCCTTCAGTCTGGTATTGATCTGACGAAGAATGCCAACAGCTGGGGTAAATGGTGTCTGCCCGCGCTCCATGTTCTTGAGCGCATTGGCTAAATTAAAGTACATTGACTTAACTTTTGCATTGACTACCCGCTCAACTGCTCTCGGAGTAAGAACAATAATTGAAACTCCCGGCGGACAGGCGAGAACTTTTTGAGAACCGGTTATCATCACATCTGCACTGCAGTGAGCCATGTCAAAAGGGTCTGCAAGAAAAGATGAAACGCAGTCACAGACATAGAAAATCCCATTCTTTTTGCAAAATTCGCCTATCATTTCCGAATCGTAAAGGACACCGGTTGATGTTTCGTCAATGTTTACCAGAATTCCGGTAAATGCTTGTCCATCATACTCATAGAGCCGTTCTTTTGTGAGTTTTTGCCCGTGATTCAACTTGATTATTTCATGCGGGATTTCATGAATCCCACACAGCTCGACAAAGCGGTGACCGAAGCTACCACCATCGATAACGAGCACTTTATCCGCTTCCGTAAAGCAGTTCATGACGACCGCTTCCATCGACCCAGTCGATGAGTTCGTCATGAAAACCGCCTTTGAGTCCTCTGGCGCGTTAGCATATTTTAAGATCAGTTTTTCATTTTCGAGCATGACCTCAGAAAATTCCGGTGTACGAAAATACGGCACCTGTTCCCCACCAACCGCGCGGACTTCATCGCTGCACATAACAGGTCCTACTGTAAAATTAAGCATTTTTATCCCGTCCTTTCTCGTGTAAAACACACGATAATCAGTATTAAAATCACAATATTGGCATGAATATGCGCCAATACCCTAAAAACATATGAACTTGTATGAACAACCTCATAATCTATCTCACTGCGAAATAAATGACAAATGGTCTGCGGAACTGCATTTGTTCTCCATGACTGATGTCAATAATCTTCCAGCCGTTCTTCTTTGCTAATTTTTCGGCATAATCCGTCATTGTAGGATTATAACGATACGCATATAGCAACAAATATTTCTCTGATTCAATCCGTTTTTCGGTTATGTTGTCGTAATCTGATGCAGCCAAAAACAATGTAGGATTCAGAACCTTTTGCACCGGAGCAGAAGTAATAGCCGTCATCAAAGCCGAATTCATCCGAGCAAAAAAAAAGGGTATCGCTTCCGCATACCAATTTTTCTATGTTTTCCTTTTCGGAGATTTCAATAAAATCTTTTGATGTATATTAATAGCTTTCTCTTATTGCAGGCAAGGAAGGTTTTCGCATAAATGTCAGAGCGATAATCAGCTAAAACAGGTTCATACCGCCCTGCCCTAACTGCCTAATGGCAGTATGAAGCACCCACGACTGCAGGGCTGAACCGTAATTTGTAAAATTACAGTAACTGCTATAGCTTATAATGTCAAACTTACACATAACAATTTCTCCCAATACGTCACAATTTATCTGCTTCATCCTGCCAATCAAATGATTTAGTTAGTTCTGTATTAGTTTTTGACAGTTCAAATTGTTCATAATCAAAAAGATACTTTTCATAACAGATTTTTAGTATGTTCCAAAGTCTATCTGACATTGGGTATGCTGCCTACGCATTTTAATCGGAGCATAGAACATTTGATACCCGGGCAAAATATTTCACTTCATTACATCCTCTCTTTTATAAATAGAGTAATTATGATATGGCACACGCTCACTTTCCGGCGGCAACTTCATATAATCACCATATATTGCACGAAGCACCGTATCATAATCTTTTGGGACTTTAATCTCACAATCTTCAAACGAGAGTATTTCATAATCCTGAAACTGTTCTTTTCGAATTGGTTGAATAGTCCAATTCCATGCTATAATGCCAATGTATGTACTTTCATCAAGCACAAAAGTCTGACATAGTTTCTGAATCTTACTTACAAAATAATCTCGACCTTTCATCTTTGAGAAACGATATATGATATAGCGTATACTCTTATGAAATATACTCTTCTTCGAACCGGGGAATTTGGGGGATATCGAGTACGTAAGTCCTGTAGAATACCTATTCTTTTTTCGAACCAATTTTTTAATCACTGCCTTATCTGCATCACCTATACCATCAAACGGATATATATCAATAAAGACACCCATTTTTAAATCAGGCATTTCGTGATAGACCATCCTATATCTCATGTCGCAAAAGCGAGGAATCATAAAAGGATACATCTGATCCTCCTTCACATCCTTTAGTACAAAGGGATACAACTCTTCCTTATGTTCCAAACAATATTTTACAAATACTTCAAAATCAGTTCTAAGCATTGCAACATCTAAATCATCATCCCAAGGAATAAAGCCCTTATGTCGAACAGCGCCAAGTAATGTCCCATACATGGCAACATAATTAATTTTCAACATATCACAAATTGATATTAATTTCTTCAATACCTCAAGCATGCATTCATGTATTTCTTCAAGAGTTAATTCTTTTTCAATCATATTTTTTCCTCAGCCCAATATACAAAATATAAATATATGCTAAATTCTTTAAAATAATTTTCTTACCCTAAGATGAATTTTTAGCAATAAGCCTATTTGAAACTTTTCCATAATTCTTAATGCAGATGTTAAGAATGATATACGCTATTGTAAGATGCATCAATTGATAAACCGAAAACAAAAGTTGAAATTGCTGTTCATCAATAAAAGCAATTACAATGCCATAAGCTATATACGAAAACAAATAAATATTCCACATTGAAGTCCCTTCTTTTTTTGCATTATTATACATTAATCTATAAATCATCCCCTCTAAAAAAGGAAATAAAGCAACACCAAAATAACTAAATTCTGAAAAAAAATTAGCAAACGGACCATAAACATTTGATGCCGAACCATTTTTAAAATAAACGAACCCAAACCCATATGAAACAGGCGCTCTATTGATAGGCTTTAAGAACGGAAATATACGCCTAATTGTTGACCACATGCCACCAAAGGTTCTTGTGCCCCATGTATGTGTATACTTGTTCAATGGCGAATTCAAGTACTCTGAAAAATCTACAATGGAAGAACCTGTATATACTAAAATATTTTCAATTGAATTGGAATTTGCAGCCCGACCTGTAACATTGCCGATGATTGTAAAATATATAAGGAATATCATAATAAAAATCAAACCAGTTAATATTATTTTGTTTTTATCTATGCTGATTTTACAATGATAATTTAAAATCCAGAACAGATAGAAACCAAAGGCAACTATTCCAACAAAACTTGAACGCTGCCCTTGAAGGCTCATCATATAAGCATACGGTATAATAAATATCAACAAATTCCAATGATGTTTAATCGAATATAAAAATCCCCGAACTGAACTATTCATTAAAAAGAAGAAAAGACCTAAATAACAAAAATCCTCTACTATCTGACGACAAGTAGACAACACCATTCCATAACTGGCCCTCCCACTTGAAACTGCATGCTTTACATAGACTGGCATTGACTGCCAATCATAACCATAATAACCATTTGAATATGCAATTTGTATTGCTTTTATTTTAGAATAATAAACCACTACTATGGAAAAAATTAATGCTATAACTATAATCGATTTTGGGATCCTAATTTCCATCATTTCGAATGACTGAGTATATGACGCTTTAATACCGACTTTACTTATATTTTTTTTTAGCAAAAGTTCCCCTATTAACAAAAAAGCAGTTCCGATGCTGTATATGATTAATACGTCAACCGGAATATGTACACCCCAGTTGACATTGCCAATACATGCAGCAAAAGTTCCAATTATTAAAGTCAATCCAAAAATTACTGACGGAGCAAATATATCTTTACCCAATAAAATGTATGCACCATAAGTAAAGCAAATTAAATATGTAAGAATCCAAAAAAACATATTAATTTCTTTCCTCCTTCATACCTAAGCCATCAATAAATCCTTTCAACATGCATACTATCTTTTTTTTCTTATCTTTTTCATAAATAAGTACAAATAACATTTCACGAAAAGCTCTTAATAATGTTATTAACAATGAATCAAATTGGGGATGTTTTTTTGCACAATAAATACTGTTGCGAATCAAGTAATACTTACGACAAGCTGAGTGATTATAGACAATATACTGCTTACCAAAAAACGAAACATTCCTTCCATTTCCAACTTCGTGTAAAAGTCCTAAAAACGGAATCCGATATATTTTGAATCCTGCTTCAATCAAGCTATAACACATATCAAAATCGACATAATCGATAAACATTTTTTCATCATAACCTGCAGTTTGTTCATAACATTTTACATTTATAAATGCGGCTGATGAAATGCATCTGGTTATTTCATGAGTTTTATTATCATAAGAATTGGATTCCGTAAAATTTCTATCCTGAATGATGCAAGTTAACATAGCAGCATCTCTTAATTTTGATTCATAGGATTTGTATTCTTTCACTAATCCTGATCTAATAACACTATCCTGATCTAAAGTCATTACCCAATCATAATCATTAGAAATAGCAAAATTCATTATATATCGCAGAGCGGAAGCAATACCCGTATTGCAATTATTTTTATATATTCCTGTTTGATAATATTCAGTTAATGTACAAATTTCGGATATATTTTCAGACCCATTATCAAAGACTAAAACATAATCAATAGGTTCAGCTAATACAGCAGAAAGGTTTTCTTCCAATCGACCCAAATCCGGATTAAAAGTTACAATTCCAACTAAAATTCTCATAACCTTCGACTCCCTCTTCAAAATGTTGTAACCAATTGCTGAACGAATATTCCGCCATTAACATTTTATTATTATTTTCATTAAATGGAGAATTAAGAAATGAGTTTAATCTCGAATAATCATCTGATCCCCAAATAAAAACATTATCTGGATTATACAGCGCATGGTCAGAGATATGACGCATAGTGGTAATGAGTTTTTTCTTCAAAAATATGCATTCGATTGGTCGAAGCGTTAATCCATACTGTTCCGAATCTACAATGTCTATCAATGCTTTAGAGTTACTAGACATATCAAGCAACTTTTGATAAGTGACAAAAGGGCGATAAGGGAATTCTTGTTGAGCTTTATTTTCCGCTTTATTGTATGATCTAACAAGATAGTAATAATAAGAACAGCCTAGCTCTTTGAATTTTTTTGCCATATCCGCCAGTATATCACTCCGATTTTTGTCAATTCCTAAAAAAAAAGTATCATACTTTACCTCTTTTGCCTTACTGTTTATTAAATAATTACTCGGAAACACAAATTGATTATTATATTTTAATCCGTACTCCTTGCAATCCCCAGGATCGTACGACCATATTTCAACACCTGTCTTCCTAATTTCTTCAACAGGAATGCTTCTTGCAACTCTGTTCCAATACCAAAATATAAGCCGTTTATCTGGGTAATATTGCTTCAAGTATTTCAATATTGTGCAGGCATTTCCTGTATCAAAAAGGATTATCGTATCACACGCTTCAGCTTTCTTTTCCCAATGTGTAAATAATTGCCTCCTTATTGGAATATTTGTTTTTAAAATCATTTTTCTATAAATGCGATTAACTATATTCTCGTTTTTAAATATATAGAATATTTTTTTAGTTGCTATTTCGTTTATAAAATAACCATTATTTTCATTATTTACTAAAATTAAAGGGTTCATAACCTTTTCCTTCTATCAAATAATAAGTATGTTTAAACCAGTTTGAAAAATATCCATAATAAGTGTTTATTTGAATACCCAATCCTAGATAGCAAAGCTATTCTTTTATCAGGGAAATCATACAATTTAGTTAATCTATTTTTATATCCGGTACTTTCCAATAAGGACTTGAAACTGCAATATTTTGAATGCTGACCGAATGCATGTATTTTTTCAAAATAAATCTTATCCTCTACCCATATAAGTTTCTCATCACATAGCAATCCTTTCGAATGCAATGCTTTGATGACTATATGCATATTATTTAAAAGCCGAACAACTCTTTCGGCTTTCTGTGATGTCATGAGTGATTCCTGTCTAACAAGGTATTTATATTTTGGAGATTGAATATAACAAACTTTTTTAAGTAACGGAAACATCCGCCATGTATAATCAACCTCTTCGCCAAATCGAAGCGACTCATTAAAATACAATCCATTTTCTATTATGAAATCATGGCTTATCATCATTGCACAAAGATGAATACGAACAGATCTCATCATATTTTTATATAAAAGTTCTTCGTTGGATAGAATTTTAATTCCTCTTTCCGTGTCATTGCTGCCTTTTCTATTTTTTAATTTGACTATCTCATACTCAGTAAAAGAAGCTTGAACCTTATAAGTTTCGCAAGCATTATATAATGACAAAAGAAAATCAGGGGTTACAATATCATCTGAATCAATGTAACATATATATTTGCCTTCTGCTGCTTTTATCCCTGCATTCCTTGCGCCCGGAAGACCTTTATTCTTCTGCGATATAACTTTGTATTTTACATTTCCATAATCACTAAGAATATGTTCTGCAAGGGAAATTGAGTTGTCTGGTGATTCATCATCCACAAGAATTAATTCAAAATCCCTAAATTCTTGTATGCAAATAGACTCAACTGATAACTCGATATAGTCCTTAACTCCATAAACGGGCATAATCACACTTACTTTATATTTATACTTATTCATCACTGCAGTTTTCCCATATTTTAGTTTGAAAATTATATTTTCTAATCATCCGAGCAGGATTTCCAGCAACCACACAATAATCAGGGAACTTCCCTTTTACAACAGAATTGGCACCGACAATACACTGTTTGCCAAGTTTTGTACCTGGAAGTATCACAGCGCCATACCCTATAAAAGAATATTTACCAATTTCGGTATTCTTAACATTCATTTTTTGGTCGAGCGAATGTACGTTTAATTCATGATAATCATGATTAACATTTGAAATAAAAACATTTGCTGAGATTGTCGTATTTTCTCCAATGTATAATTCACTATCATAAGAAACCACATGAAAATTCTGTCCAATCGATACATTGTCACCAATTCTTATTGATGCATTTCTTGTGGTCATTTCAGCTCTCATTCCCGGATATATCCTTACGTTTGTACCGACAAACAATCTTTTTTTGTTTTGAATAAACAAAGGTTTCCCAATGTAGGAATGACTGCCAACTTGCCCGTATTGCCATTTTATAAGTATAGTTCTTACAAACCATTTTGCTTTTTCCCAATTCATTCTATTTCTCCTAAACAGCATTTCAGCCAAGTCCTAAGTGAATACTTTTGATAAATCAAATCGTTTAGTTCAACGTAATCAGAATGAAAAAATATGGAATCATAATTAAAATCTCCACTGTAAATATAAATATTTTCAGGTCGATAAAAGTCATAGTTCCTCACATCTTCATTTGTAGTGATAAGTTTCTTTTTTGCACCTAACGCTTCTAAAACCCGAATTGTCAAACCAAGCTGTCCTTCCTGAGGCGAATCAAGTATACAACGTGATTTTGAAATTATATCTTCCATTTTCTTCCCCTTTATGGGAGTGAAATGAAATTCAGATATTTTTGCATTTTTGAATTCCGAATTTCTTATTTTTCTGTAGAAATATACAATTTTTGAGGGAAAGAAGAAGTATATAAACTGTTTTGGATAGACTTTTTGTAGCTGAGCAGCCATTTGTTTGATAAATTTATATTTTTTAGGATGTGCTGTGCCGACAAAGCTGAAATCATATTGATACTCGTTCCTTTTTCTTTTTCCAATTTGTTCATAATTATTTGAATAGAACAAAGGTAAAAATTTAAGGTCTGAATTATTTGAGCAATCATTTCTGTCAAAGGAAAATATTGTGTCAAAATATTTATGCATTTCTCCTATGTATGGAAAATTCTTCATAGAGTCCCATTGATAAAGAACAAACTTTGCTTTTGATTGTGACGCTTTCAACTCAGCAATCATTTCTTTTGAAAATGACAACGACTGTCCAGATATTAAAAACACAACATCATACTTTTTCTGTTTAACTACTTCCATCATGGAATTGAAATACCTGCGAATATATCGATTAATGAGATTTCTGTTTACACGGATTACTGCTTTCACAATACCTTTCGTACTAGGACGATCGTCATAAAAATCGACTTGATAACCCATGTGACTTAATTCTTCGGAAATAACCTCCGGATATTCAAAAAATTTAGGCATTATCAATAAAATTTTTTTCATGGAATTTAACCAACTTTCATATTCGTAAGTATTGATTTAATTTTATTTGCATCTCCCCAAACCGCTTGCGAATCATACGGCCTATCCGGAAATGAGCCATAATTCAATTTCACTTGATAATTATTATCTCTGATAAAACGTTCAACTCTATCAGAAAGTTTTTCAGGATGGCCTGAACAAATATTAATAATTCCTAATATTTCATTCTGTATCACTGCTCTTGCCACTTGTTCACAAAATTCCTCATAATCAATAAAATCGAATTGGTTTTTTCCCATTGTAAACGGGAAGTCTTTCTTATGCTCTTTTTCAGCAGCAGTGATTTTAGAAAAAATAGAACTACCGTGCTCGCTATTACCAACTATGTAATAGCCTCTAAGCCACATAAATTGTTTGTTATATTTATTGCACAGAATATTTGTTAGCTCTCTAAGCGCATTTTTACTTATTCCGTAGGGAGTAATCGGATTGCAAGGAGTATCTTCTTTAATACAGCCTTCATAAAAACCAACTTCATGCATACTTCCCATCACAGCAATAGTCTTTATATTTGATTTTGCAATTCGTTTTAAGAATTCGTAATGATTTGGCAAATCTTTAATATGCGCATCAGAATAATGAATAAATCCATCTCTCCATGCAAGATGTAAAAAAACATCGGGTTCTCCGAAGAAATGATAGGGATCTTCTACCTCAAAGAGGTTGCATGCCATTCTATCAGCTCTTTCATCTATCTGTTCAACAGAAAAATCAACTGCCACTACTTCATTTCCTGTATCAAGAATATGCTTAACTATCCCTTGACCAAGATAACCGTTGGCTCCCGTTACAAGTATTTTCATAATATTTACCTCTTTAAAAAGAAAAAGTATTTTTTAATGTATCCCACTTTTGATCCTTCTCGCTCAACTTGAGCTCCGTTACCTGTAATAAATACCTTCTTCTTTTCACCTCAACGCCTTCAATTTATTAATTATTTTATTCTTGTATTCTATAGTGATCTCTTCCTTAAATAACAGTAAAGAAATGGAATACGTTGTAACCGCAACTATTATCTGTGTAATCAACTTACTCCACCCACCAGAAATGAATTCACACAAAAAAAGAGATACGGTCATAACACTTGCTGCTCCAATCAACTTAATTGCAAACATTTTCATTTTTTCAAGACGGAAATACTTTCTTCCATGAGAGATATAAACAATCATTACTATAAATTCACTTAAAAGCGAAGCAATCGTCGCGCCATATTCATGTAGTTTTGGAATTAGTATGGCGTTTCCAACAAGATTAATTATTGCACCGGTTCCGACGCTGATTAACATTTTGTCTTCGTTTTCGGTTGCAAGCAAAACTCTAGAGCCAAGTAAATATCCTACTGGAGAAACTATTAAAAGTATCGCAAATATCTTAAGAATTCTTGCAGACACAATATATTCATTTCCGTACAGTTTTACCATTAAAAAATCGGCTGTAAAGAGAATACCGATTATCATGGGGACAGCACAAAGCAAAATCATTTTAAATCCTTTTGTCAATAAGCGATTGAACTCAGAATACAGCTTTTCCTTATACGAATAAGAAATCCTTGGAATCAAAACAATAGTAAATGTGTTGACAACCTGTAGTAATATTAGTTCAACAGAATGCCCAAACTTATAGAATGCTATACTTTCCTTAGTAGACATAAAATTCATCATAGTTATGTCCATCAAGGAATAAATTTCAATAGCAAGATTTACTGCCACCAAGTACATAACAGATTTTATATGCCTCTTGAGATTGAGACTTTTCAAGCTGAAAGTAACATATTTTTTGACGCATATTATGTTCATAACATAATTTCCAGCTGTTCCAAGTACTGTTACCAAAGCATATAGTAAATAGTCATCTTTTGACCTTACAAGCAAAATAAGTAAGCAAAAAGAAACCACTTTAAATATGAGATTTCTAATAGAAATAAATTGAAAATCTTCCATGCCTTCATATAACCATGAGACGTTGAAGAAGTTTAGTGCTATCGATATCCCTGTAATCAGATACAATGACAATTCATTTCTATATGTAGGCACAAGTATAATCAATGCTAAATATAAACTCAGAAAAACAATAGTTGAAATCGTATTTATGACATATAATTCAGAATAAATCTTGCTTCGTTCTTTATCGTCATCTTTATATTTTGCAATTTCTCTCATGCCATATGTAGGAATACCTAAAAAAGAAAAAATAACAAAATAGTTAGCTACATTCTGAGCGGCCCCGACCATACCTATCTTTTCAGGAACTAATACATGCGTTACATATATCCCCGTGACCGCTGGGAAAGCCAAATTAAGAACTTGGTATATTAAATAAAATGCCCCACCTTTAGACAAAGATTTCTCTTTACTGCTCATAAACACACCTGTAATGAAAAAATCATATTAACAAACTCCCGATTTACTCTCATACATCTTTATAATCTCTATATTCGCCTGAAATTATCTTTTTCCACCAATCACGATTTACGAGATACCATCGAATGGTTTTCTTAATGCCATTCTCAAATTTTGTTTCTGGAAGCCAACCTGATTCGTTGTGAACTTTTGTAAGGTCAATGGCATACCGTATATTGTGCCCCTTGCGGTCAGTGACGTAGGCGATGAGGCTCCCGGTCTTGCCAAGTTCCTTACAGATCAATTTCACAATGCCGATATTATTCATTTCATTGTGTTCTCCCACGTTGTAAATTCCCCGACACCGTCCTTGTGAATGATTAAATTTATTGCACGACAGTGATCTTCAACTACAGCCAGCCTCTCACATTTTCACCTCTTCCATAGAGGCCGATATAGGTTTATCGTTCATACTATTTGTGATTATCAGCGATATCCGCTTTTTCGAGAAATGATAAGGCCCGTAGTTGTTTGAACATCTTGATTTTCCTTTTCATATAACTGATAATCTATCCTTATATCCCAAAATCAGATGTACCCATCGCAAGACTTATCTCTAGAAAAACGAGGAGTAAGGATAGCGGCAGAGAAGAATGTCAGCTCTTCTCCACAACCTCAGTTCTTCTCCACAACCTCTAATCCAACCTGCACCTCTACCATTCTTCCGAACATTTCCACCTCCAGATAAGCCTTCCGTTTATGCCTGTCGATCCGTTTTATGGATTCTTCCATTCCTGTCAGCGGTCCGTTCGTGATCCGCAGGTTTCCTGCCTCGATGATGCCTTCCGATATCTCCACCTTCTGCTTATTGCCTCCGAGCTTCAGAAGCCATCTCTCCTCATCGGAGGTGAGCGGCACGATCTCCTGTCCGGTCCCGAGAAGTTTCGTAAGCCCGATGACTTGTCTCAGCCACAGACTGAGTTCCTCAATTTTATCTGTGATCATAAAAACATATCCGGGAAATAGGATTTTTTCCTGGGTATGCCACCTGCCTTCGTATCTCTTTTTTTCCTCATAATAAGGAATAAAACAGCGTTCAAGCACCTCACTGCCTATGATATTCCTGCACTGGCGGCAGATAGATTCCTCTGTGCCGGTGCGTACCTGCATCACATACCACATAAGAAGAAGCCTCCTTTTTACCGGTTTTCCAGATGTGGTGCCGGAATTAAGGTATGCTTCGCCATTCCGCCTGTTTCCGGCGGACTCAATCCCGGAATATGATCATCCATATCCTTAAACGCGGCAAAGCGACGATTTAATTGTATGGAATCCTGTGGCATTTCTCTTGTTGGCAAAAACTTAATATAATCTTTAAAATTACATATGTTTTTATGCACAAAAAAAAGAGGGTAGACATTCCTTTCGCGAAATAAATCATCCACTCCCGAATGCCTGTAAAATCGCTACTAAATATAAAAACTATTACTGTTTCCAGGAAACAAGCATAACACGTAAGACCTGCATTGTCAAGTAGAACAAAGCGTTTTTATACTGCCAATTCCTTCATAAATCTCATCATATTTCCTGCTGGACAGTCCTCAAAAAACAGCCGGTAAAATAGATGCCGGCTTCCCATAAGAGCTATGAGTGAAAAAGCTGCCGCTCTGGTGATAAATCTCCCCAAAGCAGCAGCCACATATTATTCTAGTATTCTTTTCTGTTATATTCCGTATTCGTCCATGAGTTTCTGTAAAATATCCTTATCTGTCTCCAGCTTTGCCAGTTCCTGCAGGCGGTTGTCAGCAGTCAGGCGTTTGATCAATTCAGCCATTTCCTGTCTGTCTTCTGCCTTGCCTTTTTCCATGCCCTGCTTCATGCCTTCTGCCTTACCTTTTTCCATGCCCTGCTTCATGCCTTCTGCCTTGCCTTTTTCCATGCCCTGCTTCATACCTTCCCGCTTTCCTTTTGCAATCGCAGAGGACATATCCCAGTTATATTTTTCTCTGGCTTCGCATTGTTCCCGGATTTTATCTTCTTCGGTCATCTCATAGAATGTTACCGCTGCATCTGCTATATATTTATTCGCTTCTGCCGACATCTTTAATTCCTCCCATGTCCGGGCTTTGAAGAATTTCGCCCAATGATAAAGACTGTTGGAGCTACAAATTGTGTTCTCCTCCGTATTTCCGAGTACACTTAAGTTTAGCACATAGAGAATCAGTTTGTCACTATATATTTCATGGTTTTTCGTGTTCATCATCTTGAACTCAGACAACAGTTCCGGCGTCAGGTTTGGCAGGCTGAAATCCAATATCCCTACATGGATCGTGGTGTATGCGTCCAGATAATCGTTCCCCTTCTGAAGATGGGCAAATGAGCGGCAGAGATAGAAGAGGGAACGTTCCGGCCAGTTTCCGAGATCGTTTACCTGCATTTCGATATTTGTGATCCGGCTGTTATCCAGCATGACCTTCAAATCAAGAACACAGGTCTTTTCATCAATGGCTGTTCCGAGTTCTATCGGGTTCATAATCTGAACCGACTGTATTTCCCCTTCGGGAAGTCCCAGAACGGCACAGAGTAGCCCCTTCAGAGCATATGTGTTTTCCTGCAGGACCGCCCGGAACATGTAGTCATTCGTCATAGGGTAACGGATAGTTCCGCTAGGAAGGTCCTCCAGAGAACGCTTCATTTGTTTTATTTTTGTCATACCTTTTCCTCCATTGATAAATTCAATCAATTTTTAAATCATGGAGATATATCGATATATCTGTTTTCTGATCAGTTTATTACAGAATATCATATACGCGCAAATAAAACAAATGAACTTTTTGTTAACACAGCTACAGTTTGTTGCTTCCTACGCCATTCAAACACATTTTCCTTTACTGCGTCAGTTTATATTTTCAACAGATCCTTTCTTTTATGAGCAATTTATCATAGAATGCATCTGCTAAAATTTATCATTTTGTTTCTTAATTTTTCTCTGTCTTCTCACAAAATATATCAAGCAGAATCCTGACAGAGACAGCAGCATAAATGTCAGACATAACATTGGATATGCAGTATCACCTGTTTTCGGCTTATCCTGAGAAGCCGCTGTATCCTTATGATTCTCAAAAGCCGCGACAGATGTTTTGCCTGCTTCTATCATGCCGGTTTCTCCGCTCATAACAACCGTATATCCCTCGTTATCGCTCTCCGAAACCATATACTTGGTACCTGACGGAAGGTTATGGATTGTAATACTCTCTCCATGACAAAGATGGATTGTTCCTCCGCTTTGAATCATTCCTGCATGTGCTCCTTCATATGGGAATGTTCCTGCCAGGACATTTCCGGCTTCATCTGTAAATGTAACAGTAAATGAGAATGCCTTGTTCATATCTCCAGCTGTACCCGTAACCGTTTTTGTAATAGTCAGGCTGCCTGTTCCATTTTTCCCTTCTGGCTGTATAGTTACTTTTACGGCATTAGAATATAACGTCTGCACAGTACCTTGGGTTTCCGGTACATTATTGTAATTCAGCGTTGCCGTATTTTCCCAAGTCATATCTTCTGAGATAGACGGGACAATAACTGTAAAAGATACTGTTTTTTTCTGTCCGTTTGCCAGATCAGACAAATTCCAGGTAATAAGATTTCCGGTTACTGTTCCTCCGTCACTGATAGAATCTTCCAACAACTGCAGACCGGAAGGAATCTGATCCGTTATAACAATATCCGTTGCTTTTACCTCTCCGGTATTTTCCAAAGTCAGTTCATAAGTAATGGCATCACCCGCTTTTACAATTACCGAATCCTCAACCGTCTCTCCATTAACAAGCTGCCGCTTGGTTAATGTCAAGGAAGCCGTCTTTCTTGTATTAATAAAGCTGGCGGTTGATTCCGTTTGAGCTTTGATTGTTCCGCTGGATCCGTCTGCAGTTACAGTATAATCCCCTGTCTGTATTTCAGATACCATATAATTTGTTCCGTCCGGAAGTCCTTCAATCGTAATACTTTCTCCATGATGAAGAACAAACGTATCTCCACTGCGAAGTGTGCCAACTCCTGATCCGGTATATATAAAGTGGTCAGTCAGTTCATTTCCGGATTTATCTGTAAGACTTACTATAAATGTAAATGCGCGCTCTTTTTCTGCTCCCGGACCGGTAACGGTTTTTCTGACAGTCAGGCGGCCCGTATGTACTTCTCCTTCCGCATAAGCAATTGCTGTCACTGTATTTGAAGTTACCGTCTGACCTATATCCGGCGAATCGGGATTTGGAACTGCATTATCATACTGAGCATCTGCTGCATTTTTCCAAACCGTACCTTCGGTAACATGCGGAACGGTAACCGCAAAAGATACGGTTATCTGCTGTTTAGCATCCAATTGTGGAAATGTCCATGTGATAACCCCGTCCTCCAGCATTCCGAGGTAGGTAATAGAACCCTCTACAGGTATTAAGCCTGACGGAATTACATCTGTGACGGTAAGATTCGTTGCCGCAACATTTCCGGTATTTTCAATAGTTAGTTCATATGTGATTTTATCACCGCCGGTTACTGTTACCTGCGTTCCTGCTTCCACATCATTTACAATCTGCCTCTTGGTTATTGTCAGCGGAGCAGCGGTACGGGTATTTACAAAATCCGCCTCTGTATCTGAAGTAATCGTTCCTGCGCTATTCGTTGCTTCTACGGTATATCCTTCTTTTTCTTCTTCGCTAACGGTGTACTGAGTTCCTTCCAGAAGCCCTTCGATTATGATACTGTCCCCGCTCAACAGTGAAACACTATCACCGCTTGAAATCGTTCCAAATGAAGATCCTGTATATATAAATTTTTCCTTTAATGCATTTCCCTTTGGATCAAGCAAGGTAACCGTAAAATCAAAATAACGATCCTTTTCTCCGCCAATACCTGCCACATGTTTGGTTATCGTCAGCTTGTTTGCTGTTTCCCTCTTATTGATAACGGTAATAGCGACATCATCTGTGTTTCCCTGTTTATCCGTCGGAATCTGTCCACTGATGATCCTGCCGGTCTGTTCCGTTCCGTTATTTACTATATACGAGGTGCTGTAAGCAGGGGTAACTCCGGATACCGGCTGTTCAGTAACCGTATATTTCGTACCGCCCGGCAGACCCTCCAAAATAAACGTGCCGCCATGCTGCAGATGAAAGGTTCCTTCTTTGCCGTCTCCCTTATCCGTAAGCTTTAATGTATATTCATTTCCCTGAGCGTCTGTATAGGAATAAGCGTCCTCCAATGCAACGCCAGCCGCTGCCGACAGTGAAATGGTAAAATCAAACTCACGATATTGGTTACTGCCGGCGCCGGCTACTTCTTTTGTTATGATCAGATTTCCGGAACTAAATGCATTGATAAATGTGATAACAGCTCCACTCTGTATCTGCTCATCCGAAAGAGTCCCGCTCGCCGCGCCGTTTACAACTTTGTCAGCTCCTGTAACGGAAGTCGTATAACCATCCTGATTTGCTCCTGTTTCCGTTACTGTATAGGCGGTTCCAACCGGCAATCCCAAAATCGCAGCACTATCGCCGTTATGCAAAGCCAGCGTTCCGGTCATTGTTGTTCCCTGTCTTCTCAGTTGCAGATTATGCTCCTTGCCTTTTTCATCTGTATAGGTATAGCTTTCTGCAAGCGTAACGCCATTTGGCGCTGTTAACTGAATCTCAAAATTCCATTCCTTTGTAGCATCTGCCAGATTACCGGTTGTAATCTTTCGGATTGTAAGATTAACCGGCGACTGCCATTCATTAACAAAAAGTGCTGTTTTTGCAAACTCTTCGGCGGCAGCAGATAAAGTTCCTGTTTCGTTTCTTGCTGTTGATATAAATCCTTCATTTCCGCTTTCCGTCACTTGATAGCTCGTTCCGGCCGGAAGGTCAAGGATTGTAATTCCCTGTTCGTGTTTTAGTTTGATTGTACCAATCTTTGTTCCATTTGCTCCGTCTTCCAGTGTAAGTGCTGCGTCAGTATGCCCCTCAGCGTCCGTACCCATACATGGATAGCTGGCTGCAAGCGTGGTTCCCGCAGGCGGAGTAAGAACAACCCGGAACGTAAACTCCCGATCCATAGGTGCGTCCTGCCCCGTTACTAACTTACCGATTGTAAGAGCCGTCCTTCTGGTGTTCGTATAGGTAACTGTAACATCTTCCGTTCCTATCACTCCAAGATTCTTCTCTGACTCAGTACTGTATCCATTCTCGTCTGCCTCGTTCTCTGTAACCGAATACTCGGTTCCCTCCGGCAGTCCGGATATGGTTACGCTCTGCCCGGACTGAAGCCGGATTTCCGGTGTTGCAGTCCATCCGTCTTTCGTATATTCCAAAACACCGCCTGTTTTCCCATCTGGTCCTGTATAAGTAAAATGTTCTGTGTCTTTGGCACTTCCCTCCGGGACCGTCAGGTCAACATTAAATGTAAAGCTGTCATTTTTATCTGCCCCTGTTCCTTCCGCTTTCTTGGTAATCACAAGATTATGTACCGGAATCGGTGTGCTGATGACCGTAACCTGCTCTTTCCTGCCTTTAAATGTACCGGAATTACCGGCGTCATAGCGCACAGTATATCCACCGGCGGATATCTCGGCAACCTGATAACCGGCACCATACGGCAGTCCTGTCACAGTCGCAGTCTCACCATCCTTGAGCGAAACGGTTCCAAAGCCGCCTGTGATTGTACCTTTACCACCAGTACTGGTTATATATGTGTATGTCCCGTCCAAAAATGTCCCGTCCGGACGTCTCAATGTCACCTGAACCTCAAAAGCTTGTCCGCCGGAGCCACCGCCTTCCACCTGTTTTTTTACTTCAAGAGTACTGCCAGTATCTGTGGTATTTTGGATTTCTACCGTTGCTGAAGCGTTCTGCAACGTACCGCTTGCACCTTTTGGATAAGAAGCCGTATATCCCTCGGCAGCATCTTCCTTTACATCGTATTCTGTGCCTGCCGGCAATCCATGAATGGTAACGTTTTCCCCGTCCTTCAATTTAACAGTACCGGAACTTCCCAGAGTACCTTCAGCAGCCCCGTCATAAGGGTACTGCCCTGTAACCGGATTTCCATCGGCTCCCGTCAATGTTATATGAACTGTAAATTCCTGACCGAAAACCATCGGTGTCCCAACCACCTTTTTATTAATCGTAAGGTCGTATGTATCTGTCTGGTTCATGAAATCGATGCGTACAGGCTCTTCCTGCAAGACACCGCTGATTTCCTTTGCAGCGGCATATCCATTCACAGGATTTTCCTCAACGGTATATTTTGTTCCGGAAGGCAGGCCTTCAATTGTAATAAACTGACCGTGGCGAAGTGTAACCGTAGCGGTTCCTATATTACCGTTCTTTGTAAGTTTTAACGGTTCCCGTTTGTCTTCTGCATTGATATAGGTATAGCTTTCATCGAGAGATGCATGCTCCAGCGTAATAGTAAAGGTAAAGTTTGTTTGCTTCTGTGCTTTCGTCGGCTCCTTTTCTTTGCCATTCACTACTGTTTTGGTAATTGTCAGAGCATTGTTCACCTCTCTGACATTGGCAAAGGTAATATTGATATCCTCTGCATCATTTCCCGTAGTACGAGGGAACTTACCACTGACAGTATTGCCGGATTGCTGTTCCTTATCGCCTTTCCTGTACCAATAAACGCTGTAGCTTGGAGTGATTCCGGTCACTGGCTGTTCTGTGACCTTATATCCGGTATCCGTCGGCAGATCCGAAATGATGATCATCTGACCGTGCTTTAACTTGAAATCAGCAGTCTTTTTATCTCCCTCGTTCTTCAATTTGAGTGTTCCTGTATTACCATCCGTATCAACATAATTATAGCTGTCTTTCAGCTTTTCATCATCCGGATCTGTAAGTTCCAGATGAAAATCGAACTCACGCTGTGGATCTCCGCCATTTCCTCCAACTACCTTATTGATGATCAGATTACCCGCATGATTGGTATTCGTATACGTTACGGTAATGCCATTCTCAGCCTCCGAAGCACGCAGGACGCCGCTTGCAATACCATTTCCTTTGTCATCAGCGCCGCTGATAATCGTTCTATAACCGTCCTTGCCTGCTTCTGTTTCCGTAATTGTATAGGTGGTGCCTGCTGCCCAGCCTTTAAAAACCTGAGCCTGCCCATTCTTTAATGTGAATTCATTTGTCTCCGAATCATCGCCGTTTGTTAATGTTATAGTGAAATGCCATTCCTTATTTTTATCAGCCGCATCTCCTGCCACCACCTTCCGGATAGTCAGATCAACTGTTCTCCGATTCGTGACTGTAACTGATGAAGTCTTATCTTTACTTAAGGTATCTGTCTTATTTGTATAATCCGCCGTAAACCCGGTTGGCGTAGTCTCCTTTATATCATAGACCGTTCCATTTGGCAGTTCGTCAAAAACTGCTGTCTCTCCTGACTTTAAATCAAAGGTTCCCTGACCGTTTACGAGAGTAAGCGTTTTCTTTTCGCCTGTCTGATTTCTCGTTTCTCCCTGCTTTTTAACCGTATAGCTGTAGTTACCGTTGTAATCAGGACCAAGATTTTTCCCGGCTAAACTGTTCCCCTCCATATCTACTGCACTGTCCGGATATGTAAGGGTAAGCGTCATCGGAAAATCCCGGCTGGATTGCTGGAGTTCCTCATTTTCATTCACCAGTTTCTTTGTCACTTCCAATTTTGCCGGAACCGGTTCGAACTTAATCTTGATAGTCCCGCCGTTTTTCACCTCCTGCACGTATTGATTATCCTTTGACAAAACATATCCGGGATGACTTGCAAGCCAAGCCTCAATAAAGTCTGCATCTGATTTAACAACTACCCGCAGACTTTCATCACGCCGCTGCGCACCGCTGCTTACTGCAAACTGTTTGGCATTGCTTTGCATACGCGTCGTCTGCATCTGGGTTCCATCGGGCGTACTCCACTCAAAATCAACAAAATAACGGAAGCTGTTATTCTGCCAATGAGGGACCAGATAAATCACATACATATTTTTTGCACTATCATATACTGCATATTTTGCAAGGTCTTCCAAGGAAACGGTGCTGTCTGCCGCAACAGAGATTTCCTTTCCCTCGCCATCTTTTTTCAGTGTTCCTTTCGCATCTTCGGCTACAGTCCACGACAGGAAAGTATCGGCAACAAACGGTCTGCTTTGGTCTTCGCTGGCTATATTTTGGGGAGCCGACGCGATGTTAATAATTGTTTTTGGTCCGTTATTCCGTCCGCTAAAATGATAATAAGCGCCTCCGTTTGCATCTATATTTTGTTGTGTGAAAGTTTCGTCTCCATTATTAAAAGCCGGCATATTACTGACTTGTCCACTTTCGGGAGTCCCCTCCAGATATCGTACTGCATAATTTTTTGGAACGGCCTGTAAAGATAAAGAAGTATACCGGTTTTCAGATGCGCCTGTAAGCTTTATGTAATACCAACCATCTTTGTCCGGTCCCTGAACTAAACCATCTGACAATTTCGTTCCTACTGAATTTTGAAAATCATATGTCTTGGGCGCGTCAAATCCATCATGAAGTTTAAACCTGACATTTCCAAGATACTGTGCCGATTTATCATACTGACCATAAAGAAATGTGTTTGCTTTGGCAAAGTGTACCACTCCTATAGAAACCACTGTAATATCACCAGGTTTCTTATCAACCCATTCACTCTTACCATTTCCCTTATAAATGAAGTATTGCACATCCAAGCCACTGGCTTCTCTTAACACAGTTTGGAAAGATGATACTTTTTCAATGCTTCCGCCAGTGATTGTAAGATTCTCTGCCGCGTTATCAACTTTTAATCTATAAACACGCCTATAAGCTGGAACTCTGGCAGTAACAGAAAGATCATCCAGTCTGACTTGCGTTAATGTAACTGTTACATGAGTACCTGTTGAAAGAGTTGTTTCAGCACTGACATTCGGAAATCCAACATTATTATAATAATGAGGTACGGCGACTGTTTCGCCATTAATTTCCAAAGTTTGCAGCATATAGGTCTGCCATTCATTTGGAATAACTTCCATTTCAAAATACCACTCAAATGAATATGTATTCTTATCTGCCTCTCTCTTAAAAGTTTGTATCTCTCTGTTACTTGTTTTGATGTGTTTTGTAATGTTACTGTTCTCCAACCAAAAATGTGGATCAAACTTATAATCATTCTTTATAAAATCACCACGCTTTATAAGCATTATACTTACATTTTGATTTCTGGAAACATTTTGAACCGTATAATGCCCGCTACGGGAATAAAAATCCGGGAATTTAGAAGTATCAACTTCTGCACCCGTAGATGATGCTTTATATACCGGCTCATCACCTAGCATAAAGGAATCATAATTACCTTCAGGTTTTAGATTATTGTTATTAGCATATACAATACCTGTATAGCCTCTCGGTACAGTAACATTTATAGAAAAATCATGATTAAGTGTCTTTGTAGGACGGTTCTTTCCAAAAATATCATCTAACGACACACCTGATGCGTCCCCCGTTAATTGATATGTAATCTTAAACTCATCCAACTCATAATGAAGCGTAATTTTATCATTTTCCGCTAAAACCGTCACAGACTCCTTGTTCAATTCATCACTGGTAGAGTAATATATAAATGTTTCCGTTTTTCCATTAATCTCCTGAGACAGCATACCGATCTGACGAATTGCGCCTTCATGAACGGTTGCGCTGACGATATGATATCCGCTGACACTTGGAAACAGACCACTACGAATGGTTCCAGCATTGTCATATAAGGAACCTGCTGCAAGACCTGTCCACGTATTCGGAATTCCTTCCGTCATTCCTGCTTTATCAAGAGTAAATTTCTCAGAGCCAATAGAACCGCCATCAAATGCTGCCATTAATCCTTTTGCTGCAAGCAAAGCATATGCTCTTTCTTCATAGCTCTCTTCATGGCTTTCCTCCGACTCTGCCTCTGACGATTCAGCAGATGATAATTCTTCCGTAACGGGCATATCTGATATGGTCTCCTCACCCGAAACGGCCTGCTCCGTTGTTTCTTCTTCAGAAGGTAAGATTTCTTCTGTAGTCGGTATTTCTTCTGAAGATTCCGTCTCATCCTCAGTCTGTATGGAAGTATTTTCCATGGCATAAATTGATAACCCGTTTACATTCGACATCAGCATCGACAGGCACAGAAGTAATGCCATTCCCTTTCGTAGAATACCATGCGCTGGTCTCCCTTTCTTTTTTGCCTCTTTTTTCATCATAAGCTCTCCCCTTTCGCAATATTCTATAAACCATGCTGATAATAAAATACACCACTCTTATAATACATGTATTTTCCATTTTTTTCCATATATTTTGTTAACTATTAAACTATATATGTAAGATTTTATCTAATTTGAAATTTGTTCAATAAAAAAGACTGCGAACATTGAACCGCTCCCCGTCAAGTAGACAATCAAAAAAATAAAAATTCTCTGCCATCAGATTTAGGTTTGGTGGCAGTTTT
>CANRMC010000013.1 GCA_947631605.1 uncultured Lachnospiraceae bacterium | reverse complement strand
GCGCTTTAACTCTGCTTTTATTATATGGCGGGCTCGGTAATACAGATTGCCCTTGCCTTATACCTTGCGACGATCTTTACATCGAAACTGCGGGGAGAAAATGTATTCAAGGGATTGATCTTCTTTCCATATCTGGTAAACGGCATTGCTATCGGCTTTATCTTCAAGTTTTTCTTTACCAGGGGTTTCGTGTTTGATACGGTACTCCAGTGGTGCGGTTTCCAGCTCGACAACCTTCCATACTGGCTGAGGGACCAGAGGATCAATAACTGGTCTTTGGTGGGAACCTCCGTCTGGCGGTATCTGGGGCAGAACATGGTGCTTTTTATCGGCGCCATGATGTCTGTGGATACGGATCTTCTTGAGGCGTCGCAGCTGGACGGCGCCAATAAATGGCAGCAGTTCTGGTATATCATACTGCCTAGTATCCGGACGATCGTTACCCTGAACATTATTCTGTCGATCACCGGAGCGTTAAGTGCGTTTGAACCTCCGTATGTCATTACAAACGGTGCAAACGGAACCGGCACGTATTTTGTTATTATGGATGAGATCGCGCATACCCAGCAGAGACTGGGGCTTGCGTCCGCCATGGCGGTCTTTCTGCTCCTTATCATTTTTATTGTGACGATTGCGCAGAGGCTTCTGTTTAAATATGTGTTCCGAAATATGGATGTAGAGGATCAGGTCTTAAGCCGGAAGGAGATCCGAAAAATGCGTAAGGAAAGCAAGGCGCTGATCGCCGAGCTTCGTGCGGCTCATGAACGGGAAGGAAGTGAGCGGGATGCGTAAAGGAAAAAGGACGAAACGACCGGTAAAAAGCATAGTGTCAAGACTTGTCTGGAATATTGTGAAATATGTATCCGTTATCTTTTTCTCGTTTTTTTCCATTATTCCGATCGTATCCTGCGTAATTACCGCATTTAAGACTGAGGAAGAGTACAACGCCACCAATGTTATGACGCTTCCGGAAAGTTTCCTTAATTTTTCGAATTTCACGAAAGCATTTTCCAAAGCCAATATGTTCATTGCCTTCCGGAATTCCACGACTATTCTTCTCTGCGTGCTGTTCGGTTCGGTTATGATCGGAACCATGCTGGCTTATGTACTGAACCGTTTCCGGTTTGTCGGAAATAATCTGATCCGGAATCTTTTCACTTTCGCAGCGCTTCTGCCGGGCATTGCCATGCAGGTAGCTGTTTATCAGATCATGTCAACCCTTCATTTCATAAATACTTTGTACGGGTATATCATTATGATGATGGGAACGGATGTTATCTCGATTTATATTTTTATCCAGTATTTTGAGAATATACCGAAAAGTCTGGATGAGTCCGCGATCATCGACGGAGCATCCTATTTTCGGATTTATCTGAGTATATTACTGCCGCTTCTGAAACCGGCGATCGTGACATCTATTATCTTAAAGGGCGCGGCAGTTTATAATGAATATTATTATGCACATCTCTATCTGCAGGATCAGAGAAAGTTCTGTACGGTTGCCACCTCCCTGTATACCTTTACGGGGCCGCTTGGAAACCAGTACAATATGATCTGTGCCGGCGTTATTATTTCCATTTTACCGGCGCTCGTGCTTTTCATTCTGTGCCAGAGAGAGATTTACAGCGGTATCGTAGCAGGCGCTGTAAAAGCATAAGAAAAGAACAAGAGAAAAGGCGGTAAAAAAGATGAAAAAGAAGAAATCCCCAGTTCTGGCAGTGCTTCTTATATTATCGCTTCTGGCAGGTCTTTTGACCGCATGCCAAAGCAAAGATAATAAAGATGCGGGGACAACATTTACGGTAGGATTTGATGCGGAATTCCCTCCATACGGGTATAAGGACGAAAACGGCGAATATGTCGGGTTCGACCTTGATCTGGCGCAGGAAGTGTGCGACCGGGCAGGCTGGACTTTGGTAAAGCAGCCTGTGGATTGGGACTCCAAGGACATGGAGCTTAACTCCGGTTCCATAGACTGTATCTGGAACGGTTTTACGATCAACGGGCGGGAGAGTGAATATACATGGTCCACGGCTTATATTGATAACTCGCAGGTAGTTATCGTAAAGTCGGATTCCGATATCAACGCCCTTTCAGACCTTTCCGGAAAGGTGGTTGTCGTGCAGGCGGATTCTTCTGCACTTGCCGCATTTACCGGTGAGGACGCTTCCGATGAAAACAAGGCTCTCTGTGACAGCTTCAAGGATTTGCAGCAGGTATCCGATTATAACAGTGCATTCTTAAATCTGGAGTCCGGATCCGTAGACGCCATTTGTATGGATATCGGCGTCGCAAATTATCAGATCAAACAGCGCGGCAATAAATTCCGGATGCTGGAGGAGCGGGTATCTTCCGAACAGTACGGAATCGGATTTAAACTTGGAAATACGGAACTCCGCGATCAGGTACAGGAACAGTTAAATGAAATGCTGGCGGACGGTACTTTTGAAGAGATTGCGGAAAAATGGGAACTTACCGATTGTATCTGCCTCGGCGAGGAAGGAACGGACGCAGCATATCTTCAGGATGCGGAAACCAGGAAAGAGGAACCTTTCATAGAGAAGCTGGCGGATGTAATAAAACAGCTTTCTTCCGGTATGCTGGCGTCACTTGCAATTTTTGTTCTTACACTGGTATTTGCCCTTCCGCTGGGACTTCTGCTTTGCATGATCCGGATGTCAAAATCCAAGATCCTCCAGTGGATAGCAAGGATCTACATATCGATCATGCGTGGAACGCCGCTTATGCTTCAGCTTCTGGTGGTATTCTTCGGACCATATTATGTATTTGGCGCGACCGTATCCGCCTCTTACCGGTTCTATGCCGTAATTATCGGTTTCTCTTTGAATTATGCGGCATATTTCGCAGAAATCTATCGTTCCGGAATCGAAAGTATTCCGGTGGGACAGTATGAGGCCGCTTCTGTATTGGGATATTCCAAGGGACAGACATTTTGGAAGATCATCTTCCCGCAGATGGTGAAGCGGGTACTTCCGCCGGTTACGAATGAAGTTATTACCCTTGTCAAGGATACGTCGCTTGCGTTTGCAATCGCATTTACGGAAATGTTCACGCTGGCGAAGCAGGTTGCCGCTGCGGAAGCAAGCATTATGCCTCTGTTTATCGCAGGTCTGTTCTACTATATCTTCAACTTCATTGTTGCGGTTATCATGGAACGGATTGAAAAGAGCATGCAGTATTACAGATAAGGGGGAATACGAGAATGAAACTTTTGGAGATCAGTCATTTAAAAAAGAATTTTGGAGAGCTGGAGGTTTTATCGGATATTTCCCTTGACGTGGAAGAGGGCGAGGTACTGGCAATCCTCGGACCTTCCGGTTCGGGCAAGTCGACAACCCTCCGCTGCGCCACTCTGCTTGAGACGATGGATCAGGGAACGCTGAAGATTGATGGAAAAACCGTCGCTGAGGATAAAGACGGCAAGGCGGTTTATGTGGGAAAGAAGGAACTTCACAAAATAAAGGAATCCATCGGTCTTGTCTTCCAGAATTTTAACCTTTTTCCGCACTATACGGTTTTGAAAAATATCATGGACGCTCCGGTACACGTTCAGAAACGGAATCCGGAGGAAGTAAAAAAACAGGCGGATGAGCTTCTGGCAAAGGTCGGGCTTACGGATAAGGCAGATAGTTATCCGTGCCAGTTGTCCGGCGGACAGCAGCAGAGAGTTGCCATTGCAAGAGCCCTTGCCATGAACCCGAAGATTTTGTTCTTCGATGAACCGACTTCCGCGCTCGATCCGGAGATTACCGCAGGAATTCTGAAAGTACTACGTCAGCTTGCGGAAGAAAAAACGACAATGGTTATCGTTACCCATGAGATCGGTTTTGCCAGAAAGGTAGCCGACCGGGTTATCTTTATGGACGGAGGCGTAATTGTAGAGGAAGGAAAACCGGAGGACGTCATCGATCATCCGAAGAATGAGAGAACCCGTACGTTCCTTCAGAAATTGGAAGGAGAGGCATGATCCAACCAACATGTAAAGAAATGCTTTCCCTGCTCGCAGACTGGTATCCCGCCCATGCAAGGAACTTGCCATGGCGGAAGGACCGGGAGCCGTACCACGTATGGCTTTCAGAGATCATGCTTCAGCAGACGAGAGTGGAAGCAGTACGAGAGTATTACCATAGATTTCTTACGGAGCTTCCGACCGTTTATGACCTTGCGCAGGTGGAAGACGACCGTTTAATGAAGCTGTGGGAAGGACTGGGGTATTATAACCGGGCGAGAAATCTGAAAAAAGCGGCGCAGACGATAGTTTCGGAATATGCGGGTGAATTTCCCGACACTTATGAGGAAATACTTTCCCTATCCGGTATCGGAACTTACACGGCGGGCGCTATCGCGTCGATCTGTTTTGAGCTTCCCACGCCGGCGGTAGACGGAAATGTCCTGCGGGTTTATACAAGAGTGATGGAGGATTTTTCCAATATTGACAGGCAGTCGGTCAGAAACCGGATCCGGGAGGAATTAAAAGCAGACTATCCCGAGGGGAAATGCGGAATAGCAACTCAAAGCTTGATGGAATTGGGGGCAACCGTCTGCGTACCGAACGGCGCGCCGAAATGTGAGGTTTGTCCGCTGAAAGATATCTGTCTTGCGTCTGCGAACGGAACATGGAGAGAACTTCCTGTCCGGGAAGAAAAGAAAAAGAGAAAGATCATTCAAAAAACAGTACTGGTTATGCAGTGCGGGGAACAATACGCCATAAGGAAACGTCCGAAGACCGGACTTTTGGCAGGACTCTGGGAATTCCCCAATGCAGACCTTGTATTAAATACACAACAGGCGGCAGATCTTGCTTCGGAATGGAAAGCGGCTCCGAAGCAGATAAAAATGAAATACCAATATACCCATATTTTCAGTCATGTGGAGTGGCACATGGATGCATATTATATAGAATGTGAAAATAAACCGCAGGATTTCATATGGGTGACCTTGGAAGAGCTGCATGAGCAGTATGCGCTTCCTTCCGCTTTTCGACCGTTTCTTACATTATTGGAGGATATGATTCATGGAACAGATTGAAACTGTTTTGGAATGGGTACTTGAAAATGTTGTCAGTATCGCGATCGTGTTATTTGAATTTATCGGGGTATTTATCATCATATGGAGCGGTATACGGGGATTTATCAAGTATCTGCGCCATTCCGGTGATACCAGGATCTATCTCGCGCGGGGACTTGCGATGGGACTGGAATTTAAAGTGGGCAGTGAGATACTCCGGACAGTTATTGTGCGGGAATGGAAAGAAATCCTGATCGTAGCCGGGATCATCGCGCTTCGCGCCGCCCTGACATTTTTAATTCATTGGGAGATAAAACAAGAAGAAAAGGAAGGAACTTTGCATGAACCAAAGGAAGATTAAAAGGAAAATATCGTTCTGCCTCATGATCCTCATGATGGTTGCCGCATTCCCTCTTTGCAATGTCTCTGCGGGAAAGCAGGATGAAACCGGTCTTGGCTCCGGCTATTACCCTGTGATCTATAATGAAAGCAACGGACTTCCGACGTCGGAAGCAAATACCATTGTGCAGTCCGGGGACGGCTTTATCTGGATCGGAGCATACAGCGGACTGATCCGGTATGACGGAAATGAGTTTTATCGTTTTGATTCTTCCACGGGCATATCCAGCGTAGTGAGCCTGTATGTAGATTCGAAGGACCGGCTGTGGGTTGGAACAAATGATAACGGAATCGCTTTATATGAAAACGGAGAATTTACGTTTTATCGGAAAGAGCAAGGCTTAAAAGCTATGTCCATCCGTTCCATTTCCGAAGATAATGCCGGAAATATTGTGATCGCCACCACAAAGGGCATGGTGTATATCGACGGAGAGGGCGTTTTACATACGCTGGACGACGAACGGATCAATGATGAATATATCTGCGGAATCGAGCGGGATGCGAATGGCGTTCTCTATGTAGATACCTTGAGCGGCTGCTTCTTTACGATAGAAGATCTGAAGATCACATCTTATTTCAGCGGACCGGAAATGGGTATGGGTACGGTTATCTGTATCTCACCGGATCCGAATAAGGAAGGACAGGTGTATCTGGGAACAAACGGCTCGGAAGTTATACGGGGAAACATCCGGAATGATATGAAGGATTATGAGGTTTTATCCGTTGCGCCGCAGCAGAATATCAATGATATCACGCCTATGGAGGACGGAACGGTATGGATATGTTCAGATAACGGTATCGGTTATCTGACGAAAAATGATAAATTCGTCCGGCTTCAGAATATTCCGATCGATAACTCCGTAGACAGCATGATGGTAGATTTTGAGGGAAATCTGTGGTTTACTTCTTCCCGGCAGGGCGTTATGAAGATTGCCGACAGTCTGTTTACGGATGTCAGTGTGGCTGCCGGACTGGATTCCATGGTTGTGAACACTACCTGCATTTATCAGGACGATCTATACATTGGTTCTGATGAAGGGCTGTATCTTGTAGATAAAAATTATAAACAGAAAGAAAATGCTATGACGGAACTTCTGGCAGGCATAAGGATCCGTTGTATCAATGGGGATTCCGCCGGAAATCTGTGGTTCTGTACTTATAGTGATAATGGGCTTGTCTGCTATCATGGAGACGGCAGCTATACGCTTTATAATGAGGAAACCGGACTGAAATCCAACCGTGTCCGGTGTATGACGGAGCTTTCGGATGGAACGATAGCAGTTGCCACAAGCGGCGGCGTTAATCTCATTAAAAACGGCGTTATTACAGCGGAATATGATGAGGAAAACGGGATCAGCAATACAGAGATCTTAAGCCTCTGCGAGGGTGATGACGGAGCCCTCTATATGGGAAGCGACGGAAACGGTATTTTTGTTCTGAAAGACGGCGAGATCACTTCGTATGGTCTGGATGACGGTCTGGCGTCCGAAGTTATCCTGCGGATGAAGAAAGATCCGTACCGACCGGTGTACTGGATCGTTACCAGTAACTCCATCGCTTATATGCAGGACGGGAAGATCACCACGATCAGGAATTTCCCGTATTCCAACAACTTTGATATGTACTTTAACGAATCGGGTACGATCTGGGTACTGAGCGGAAACGGAATTTATGTTGTAAACGGCGAGGAGCTTCTGGAGGATAAAGAACCGGAATACCTGTTTTATGATACACAGAGCGGTCTTCCGAGTGCGGCAACCGCCAATTCCCGGAGTTATCTGGCGGAGGACGGAACGCTTTACATATCCTGTACTACCGGGGTGAGCAGCGTAAATATACGGGAAGGAAGCAGTGAGAGCGGTGATGTGAAGCTGCTGGTTCCTTTTATAGAGGCGGACGGTGAAATGATCCAGCCGGAGAACGGAAAGGAATTTAAGGTGCCTTCCGGATGCAAGCGTCTTACGATTTACGGATACGCGCTGACCTACGCCTTGAATAATCCGAGAGTCAGCTATTATCTCGAAGGTTTTGATGAAGACACGGTATCGGTATCCAAGCAGGATATGGAGCCGGTAAGCTATACGAACCTGCCGGGAGGAAAATATGTATTCCATCTGTCGGTTATCAATGCGATCACCGGCGAAGTGGAAAATACAATCGCAGTCACTATTGAGAAAGAGAAGGCTCTATATGAACAGGTGTGGTTCTGGGTGGCTCTGGCTGTTCTTGCCGTGGCAGTGATCTTGTGTATCGTCCGGTTTTATACTAAGAGGAAGACGGAAGAACTGCTCCGTAAACAGGAAGAAAACCGCATTTTTATCAGTCAGATCATTCATGCCTTTGCAAAGACGATCGATCTTAAAGATAAGTATACCAACGGTCATTCTTTCCGGGTTGCAGAGTATGCGAAAAAACTCTCGGAACGGATGGGGTATGATGCAAAGCAGGCGGAAAATGTATATAATATCGCGCTGCTGCATGATATCGGAAAGATCACCATTTCCAGTGAGCTTCTGAACAAATCCGGAAAACTGACGGATGAAGAATATAATACGATCAAGCAGCATGCGGAAAACGGTTATAATATTCTAAAAGAAATCGAGATTTCGCCGGAACTTGCGCTTGGCGCAGGGTTCCATCATGAAAGGATGGACGGCAAAGGCTACCCGTCCGGAAAGGCAGGAGACGAGATTCCGATGGTAGCGCAGATTATCGCGGTTGCAGATACTTTTGACGCCATGAATTCCACCAGACCATATCGGAAACAGATGAAAATGGAAGACATTGTGGCGGAACTTAAAAGGGTATCCGGAACACAGCTCAATTCCCAGATCGTGGAGCATATGCTGAAGATGATCGAAGAGGGCGTTGTCGGACAGGAGAAAGAGTAATAATAAGTAAAGGAATAAATGACACAAAAAAATGTGCCTTCGGCGTAAGAACCGTAAGGCACATTTTTTGTTATATGGAACTCATTACAATCTAGAACTCATTTCCCGGAAATTTCGGAATTCCGTCAAATCCCGGCTTTAAGTCTTCGTCTGTCGGAATGTAATCCGACATTTCATGATTGTTGAATTTTTCGTAAGCCACCATATCGAAATATCCGGTTCCGGTAAGACCGAAGACAATCGTCTTTTCTTCACCGGTTTCTTTGCATTTCAGAGCCTCGTCAATGGCAACGCGGATCGCATGGCTGCTCTCCGGTGCAGGCAGGATACCTTCGACTCTGGCAAACTGGGTAGCTGCCTCGAAGACAGCGGTCTGTTCTACGCTGACAGCTTCCATGTAGCCGTCATGATAAAGCTGGGAGAGGATCGGACTCATGCCATGGTAACGGAGACCGCCTGCATGGTTTGCGGAAGGGATGAAGCTGCTTCCCAGAGTATACATCTTTGCCAGCGGACATACCTTGCCGGTATCGCAGAAATCATAAGCGAATACGCCTCGCGTAAAGCTTGGGCAGGAAGCCGGTTCAACGGCAATGATCCGGTAGTTTCTTTCGCCGCGGAGCATTTCTCCCGCGAACGGAGAAACCAGACCGCCCAGATTGGAGCCGCCGCCCGCGCATCCGATGATGATATCCGGTACGATATTGTATTTATCCAGCGCTGCCTTGGTTTCAAGACCAATGACAGTCTGATGAAGAAGAACCTGATTTAATACGCTTCCCAATACATAACGGTAGCCTTCTCTGGTCGCTTCTGCTTCTACTGCTTCGGAAATGGCACAGCCGAGGCTTCCGGTGGTTCCCGGATGCTCTGCCAGAATTTTTCTTCCGACTTCCGTGGTATTGCTTGGAGACGGAGTTACGGTCGCACCGTATGTCCGCATGACTTCCCGGCGGAACGGTTTCTGCTCGTAAGATACCTTTACCATGTAAACCAGACAGTCCAGACCGAAATATGCGCACGCCATGGAAAGAGCGGTTCCCCACTGACCGGCGCCTGTTTCTGTTGTGACACCCTTTAACCCCTGCTTTTTTGCATAGTAAGCCTGAGCAATGGCGGAGTTCAGTTTATGGCTTCCGCTGGTGTTGTTTCCTTCGAATTTATAATAGATCTTCGCCGGCGTCTGTAATTTTTCTTCCAGACAGTAAGCACGTACCAATGGAGACGGACGGTACATTTTATAAAAATTCCGGATCTCTTCCGGAATCGGGATATATGCGTTTGTATCATCCAGCTCCTGCTGTACCAGTTCGTCACAGAATACGCCGCTAAGTTCCTCCGCCGTCATCGGCTGGAGGGTACCCGGATTGAGTAATGGCGCCGGTTTATTCTTCATGTCCGCGCGAAGGTTGTACCACGCGGTAGGAATCTCCGATTCGTTCAGATAGATCTTGTAAGGGATTGTTCGTTCGTTACTCATTGTTATCTCCTTTCGTTCGCATTATCTGCTGAAAATATGGTAGCACAGAAATGGAAATCCTGCAATTATTTTGTGGAAAAGGATTGACGATTCTTCTCTGTAAATATATCATGTATATATGGGGTTCTGTATGCGAACAGGCACCCCGCAGGAGAGAGTTTATGGATTATATTATTCATTATGATGTCGCGGCAACATGGATCGCGATTACCATGGTTGTGCATTTTTTGAATAAGAGGCGTATCCGCACTGCTCAGACAAGGGCGTTTTTTCTGATGCTCTGGTTTAATCTGGCTTCGTGTCTTCTGGATATCACGATGGTAAAGATTGAATTGTTCCATCCTCCGGTCTGGGCAGGGTACATAGGAAATATGGCGTATCTTCTTGCGTTTAATACGATTCCTGCCATTTATCTTTTCTACCTTCTTTCCATGATAAAGAAACGGGAAAAATGGAGCAGACAGGAGAAAATCCTGATTTTTCTTCCGGTTATTGTTTCTTATTTTTTGATACTGACAACTCCGCTTACGAAGCTGATCTTTTCCTATGACGCGGTAAACCGCTATGTGCACGGTCCGTTATTTAGCCTGCTGTACGGGATTGCCATGCTTTATCTTTTACTTTCGCTTTATCTCTCCATCCGGTACCGCTCCCGGCTGACTTATGGACAGCGTGTATCTGTGGTATTTTATAACGTATCCTGTATGCTGGCAGTGGTTATCCAGATCATATATTCGAATATCCTGATCCTGCAGTTTGTGCTGTCGGTGTCTCTGATGCTTGCTTCCCTTTCTCTTGAAAATACCAGAGATGACGAGGATAATACGTTTGGAATCTACAGCCGTTCCGGATTTATCAAACGGGGCAATGTAGCGATCGATGAGAAGAAAGAATTTCATGTGCTGGGCGTGAATATTATCGGATATTCCAATATCCGGGAAATGCTGGGCGTGGAGCAGAGCAACCTCTTTGTCAAACAGATCATTGAAACCCTGATCCCGAAGATCCGGCCGATGTATATGTTTGTGGTGTCGCAGGGACAGTTTACCCTGTTTACGGATGACAAGTCTCTCGATCTGAACCGGATCATAGAAAATATCTATGCGGAGTTTGAAGCGCCGATTTTGTTTGCGGGTACGAAAATAGACGTTGACGTTTATCTGTACCGGCTGGATTATCCGGATAATGTGCAGACAATGGAGGATATTCTGGATATTATCGATTTTTCCAAAGAAACAGCGTCCGCCCATATCGAGAAGGATATTATGCGCGCCAGCGAGGAAATCCTGCAGAAGAAACGGCAGGAGAACCATATCGATCATCTGCTTCAGACAGCGGTTCGGGAGAAACGTCTGGAAGTATATTATCAGCCGGTATACGCAACGGAAACCCGGCATATCGTAAGCGCCGAAGCGCTGCTTCGTCTTCGTGATGAGGACGGCTCCTTCATCAGTCCGGAGATTTTCATACCGATGGCGGAGAAAAACGGAAGGATCATAGAAATCGGTGAATTTGTCTTCCGTGAAGTCTGCAAAATGCTTGCAAAAGAACGTCCGTGGGAGCAGGGACTGAAATTTATCGAGGTGAATCTTTCCGTCATCCAGTGTATGCAGAAGGATCTGCATGAACGTCTGACGGCGATCATGCGTGAAACGGGAATCTCTCCAAAGTTCATCAATCTTGAGATCACGGAAACCGCAACGGCGGATTCCAAAG
This sequence comes from uncultured Lachnospiraceae bacterium, assembly GCA_947631605.1. Classification (GTDB taxonomy): domain Bacteria; phylum Bacillota; class Clostridia; order Lachnospirales; family Lachnospiraceae; genus CANRMC01. Next base: position 22,267 of record CANRMC010000013.1, on the reverse strand, counting down.
ATACGCTCCGCGGCAATATGGAACCGCTGATCGCAGAGGGCGTAACGTTTTCATTGGATGATTACGGAACGGGATATTCCAATACCGCAGGGCTTCTGATGTACCCGTTCTCTATCATAAAAATAGATAAATCCGTTCTTTGGTACGCTATGGAGGATGAACGTGCAATGCGGGCGCTCCGTCATACGGCGGCGATGCTGAAAGATTTGGATCTGCATATCGTTGTCGAAGGTGTGGAAACGAAGGAACAACTGGAATATCTTACGGAAATCGGCTGTAATTATGTACAGGGGTTTTATTTCTCAAAACCGGTTCCTCTGGGACTGTTTTTAGACCTTCTGAATGCGGACGGATCCGACGGAATGAAACAGGAGTAAGTGGATATGAATAATACATTAAAAAAATGCAAGGCAATCTGTGATAAATATGAAAAAAAGGTGGAAGGCTTTTATGAAGAAGGCGATCTGTATCTGGAGTTCTGCGATGACTCCATGAATCTGGGGTTTCTTCTGGCAGTCTGCGACGGTTATGTAGATCCTCAGGAGATTTATACGATCAACGCCACATTTTCGGTCCTCATGGACTATAGCCTGCTGGCAAACCGCTACGGCATTGATTATATGTCGGAAAACGGCTTTTTGCAGCAGGTGCCGCCTGTCATAAAAAAGGTTGCGGAGGCGGAAAAAAAGTCGGAATTCGGCGCGCCATGTTTTCTCACTGATACGAGAGAGCTTTACAATGCCATGAAGCAGTTCGGAAACGTAATGATAAACTGTAACGGAAACCGGCTGAAATTTGCCGCCATGCTTCTGAACCATTTCTGTAATGTTGTGCTGGATTATATTTTTGCCGTCGAAGAAAAAGACGAATTTGCATTGGAAGGCGAAGAAGGAAATCATTCGGAAAATGAACCGGAGGAAAAAGAAAAACTGCTGAAAATCCCATTTGAGGCAGGAAAAAAGAAGCCTGCGGCACCAGCCCCGGCTTCGATCGAAAAAGCGGAAAAGAAAGAACAGATATTGGTTCAAAAACAGCTTGCGGAGGATAAGGATACCTTATTCCAAAGAGACAGTCTGGAACATATTGACGATATCAATGAAGTCCTGAAGAAAGTCGACGCCCTGACCGGACTCGGCAGTGTGAAAAAAGAGATCCATGATATGGTAAATCTCATGATCGTACAAAAAATGCGTCAAAAGAAAGGGTTAAAGACGCCTCCGATATCGAGGCATCTGGTCTTTACCGGAAATCCCGGAACAGGCAAGACTACCATCGCCCGCATGATGGCTCAGATTTATAAATGCCTCGGAATCCTGGAACTTGGACATTTGGTGGAAACGGACCGGAGCGGTCTTGTCGCCGGTTATATGGGGCAGACGGCGGAGAAAGTAAAGGAAGTGACGGATTCCGCCCGCGGAGGGGTTCTCTTTATTGATGAGGCATACACTCTGGCAATTGACAGGGAGGGCGATTTCGGACAGGAAGCGATCGATACGCTTCTTAAGATCATGGAGGATAGCCGGGAAGACCTTGTAGTGATCGTGGCAGGCTATACGGACCGGATGGAAGGATTCTTAGATTCCAATCCGGGTCTTCGTTCCCGATTCAATAAATATATTCATTTTGATGATTACAGTGCGGAGGAACTTCTGGAAATTTTCGGAAAATACTGCATGGAGCAGGATTATATTTTAAAAGATTCCCTGCACCCTGTTTTGCTTGAAAAGATTCGGAAAATGAAAGAAGACGAACAGGAGAATTTCGGAAACGCCAGAACTGTCCGGAATTATTTTGAGAAAGTCATTTCCAATCAGGCAAACCGGATCATGCAGCAGTGGAACATTGCCATGGATGGTGACGCAGACGCCCTGCAGGAAATTACAACGGAAGATTTATAAGGTTAAAATTGAAAAAACTTGTATTTTTTTCAGTTTTCTGATACATTCAATTTATTACTTTAATGTGGTAAAGGAGAAAAGGATGGTGAAAGATATTTCAACGTTAATGGGATACCGGAAGGATATTCGGGTTGTAGACGCAACTCTGCGTGACGGCGGACTTGTGAATGATTTCTATTTTACGGATGATTTTGTACGGGCATTGTATCAGACGAATGTAAAAGCCGGAGTCGATTATATGGAATTCGGTTACAAGGCTTCCAAGGAAATGTTCGACGTGGATAAATTCGGAAAATGGAAATTCTGCAATGACGATGATATACGCGAGATTGTGGGAGACAATAATACGGACCTGAAAATTTCCGTTATGGCGGACGTCGGAAGATGTGATTATAAAACGGATATTATTGACAAAAAAGACAGTCCAATCGACCTGATCCGTGTCGCAACATACCTGAATACGATCCCGACGGCTGTGGATATGATAGAGGACGCTTCCAATAAGGGATATTCCACAAGCTGTAACATTATGGCGATTTCCAACGGTCAGGAGGAAGATATTAAGGTTGCGCTGGATATTTTAGGACAGACGCCGGTCGATATTTTTTATATTGTTGACAGCTACGGCGCCCTTTATCCGGAGCAGATTGCCCGGATCGCAGATCTCTATCTTAATTTTGCTGCAAAGTTTGGGAAAAAAGTAGGCATCCATGCGCATAACAATCAGCAGCTTGCCTTTGCGAATACGATAGAAGCGGTTGGTGACGGCGTAGACTGGCTGGATGGTACGTATCTTGCCATGGGACGCGGCGCCGGAAATTGTGCGATGGAGCTTCTGCTTGGCTTTTTACGGAATCCAAAATATAACGTATACCCTGCGATCAAATTTGTAGAGCAGTATATGTCCAAACTGAAAGATGAAGGAATCGTTTGGGGATATGACCTGCAGTATCTGATGACCGGACTTCTGAACCAGCATCCGAGGACTGCGATCCAGTTTACAAAGGACGGAAGAACGGATTATTCTGAATTTTATAAAGAGGTCGTGGCTCACGATTAATGGCAGATACTGAAAATTGAGGTTTTGTTAGTATAAAATTCCCCCGTTTACAGATAATAGTACCAGAATCACTATGAAAACGTAAATGGAGGAAGAGTTATGAAAGCAACTGGAATCGTAAGAAGAATAGATGATCTGGGACGTGTGGTCGTACCGAAGGAGATCAGGAGAACCCTGAGGATCCGGGAGGGAGATCCGCTGGAGATATTCACAGACAAGAACGGGGAGATCATTCTGAAGAAGTATTCTCCCATCGGGGAACTTGGCGTGTTTGCCCAGCAATATGCGGATGCAACCGCACAGATCTTGGGCTGCGCCGTCTGCGTCTGCGACCGCGACCAGATTGTTGCCGTTGCGGGTGCCCCGAAGAAAGAACTTTTGGGAAAGTCTCTGCATAAGGAACTGGAAGAGGCGATCAATGACAGGGAATCTATTCTGGCGAGAAAAGGCGAAAAGAAATTTATCAAGATTACCGGTACCGGTGATAACGAATATGCCGGTCAGATCGTACAGACCATTATCTGCGAGGGAGATGCTATCGGCGCCGTCGTCCTGCTTGGAAAAGAGGGCGAGAAGCCGGTGGGTGAAGTGGAGCAGAAGGCCGCAGTGATAGCTGCAAATTTTCTTGCAAAACAAATGGAAGGCTGAGATAAAAGAAGGAATACCGAAACCGGATTATCCTCCTCCTGATTTTAACAAAAAAAAAGAAATTGTGAGGAAATCGGGCATTTGTAGAACATTTTCTCTTGACAAAATGATGGTTTATAGGTATAACTAGGCATAGGACGTTTTATGTTCGTCTTTGGGGGTGCCCAGACACAAGATATAGTTTTATAATTTTTGAGGAGGATATCTTAAAATGAACAAGAACGAATTAGTAGCTGCTATGGCAGAAAAGGCTGGATTAAAGAAGACAGAGGCTGAGAAGGCTCTCAAGGCTTTCACTGAGGTTGTAGCAGAGGAACTTAAGAAGGGTGAGAAGATTCAGTTAGTAGGTTTCGGTACATTCTCAGTAGCTGAAAGATCTGCAAGAGTAGGACGTAATCCTAGAACAGGTGCAGAGCAGAAGATTCCTGCATCAAAGTCTCCGAAGTTTAAGGCTGGTAAGGCATTAAAGGATTCTTTAAACTAATTAGTTTTCATACTGTAATCAAGGCACCGTAAATCACAGATTTGCGGTGCTTTCTTTTTGCTCATAAAGGAGGAAGAAACATGCGTCTGGATAAATATTTGAAGGTGTCCCGCCTCATCAAACGGCGGACGGTGGAGGAGAACGGTACCACAGCACACAGAATTGTTCGCGTCTCAGGCGGACGGTGGCGAACGAGGCCTGTGATGCGGGCAGAGTCAGTGTAAACGGAAAAACCGTAAAAGCGTCTTATGACGTAAAAGTCGGGGATGTGATTGAAATATCCTTCGGCAATAAAGCCGTGAAAGCAGAAGTTACCATGATTGCCGAAACTACGAAAAAAGACGAAGCGAAGGATATGTTTAAATATCTCTAGCGAAGCGTCATACTATATCTGAGATCATCATATAATTTTATACAGAAAGAAAAGGAATCATAAATGGAGGCCGTATGGAGCATCGTTTTGACTTGGTTGCAAGGAACCGCGGAACCCTGACAGGAGTGGAAAAGGTTGTCTCCTTCGATCCGGATGAGGTGATACTTCTTTTGGAGGACGCTACTCTTACGATCAAAGGGCGTGAGATGCATGTGACAAGGCTGGACGTGGAGAAAGGCGAACTGGAATTTGAAGGAAATATAGAAGAATTCCGGTATTCTCAGAAAAAGTCCGTAACGGCAGCAGGAATCGTAGGGAGGCTGTTTAAATGATCGGGCTGATCGTCACTGATCAGGGAGATGTATTTTTGATCAGTATGCTGTACGGCGTGATTCTGAGTCTGGTTTATGATGTCGTCCGGAGTTTCCGCCGCACAGTTGCGCATACCAATTTTTCAATCGCGGTAGAAGATTTTCTCTACTGGATGTTCTGGATGTGCATGATCATCAGTATGATCTATACCTATAATAACGGGGAACTGAGAAGCTATGTTATTTTAGGACTTCTTCTGGGCAGCGGACTTTATTTTCTGATGCTGACCCGCCTGATGGTCTTTCTCCTTACCTTTATGATGAAAAAAATCCGACAGATTATACATATTTTCCGGATGATTATACAGAAACCTTTGAGTATATTGACGAAAAATAAGTAAATACCGGGAAAAGTATTGAAAAAAAAGGAAAAAACGGTTAAACTAAATTTAACTATTTCTATAAGCGGGGGTTGTCATGAGACGAGTGAGAAGAAGGCAATCCAGACTCGGTATGCTTCTTGTAATGGTTGTCATGGTTGTGGTAGTAGCGGCCAGTATGATGCGGACCTTTTCACTGAATGAAAAGAGCAGGGATCTGGCAATTACTGAGCATTCTCTGGAACAGGAGCTTGCAGCGGTTCAGCAGGAGAGCGTGAATCTCGATAATCTTGAGAAGTATATGCTGACCAAGAAGTATATTGAGGATGAAGCGAAAGACAAGCTGGGACTTGTCTATCCGGATGAGATTGTCATCAAACCAAATGAAGATTAGCAGTGTTTGATCAAATGGTCGGGCACTGCTGATTTTTTATTCACAAAAGTCGAAAACCGTTTCCTTTTACTACAGATATTTGACATAACAAGGGACCTGGAAAAACTATAATTCCATATGAATCCGTTAAATGAGACGTTTGGGATTGGAGGAGGTCTGTTATGAAAACAAAAACCATGAATGTTTGGATGGGGATTCTCGTTTTTTTATCGGGATTTGCTTTTGTGGGCGAATATAATCCGTTTCTTCTGCCCTTATTTATAAGTACATATCTGCAGGGAGCAAATATACTGATCATGCTGACTGCCGGTCTGGCAGGTCTTCTGGCGGCTATGAAACTGGTATGTCTGTTCCGATATGGAAGTATCCTTCTTTTGGTAACGTTTCTGCTTTTTTCCCGTGATCACGCCTTTCTGACTGCTCATAGAAATGTGTGGGCAGCGCTTGCGGCTCTTGCAGACTTTTTGGTCAACATAACATATATCATTTTTTTTCACGGAGAATTGGACATGCTCCTTGTTCTCAGTGAGGCGGTTTTGATCTTCTGTCTCGCTATGATATATGGCAGGGCTTTATATGTAATTCAATTTGATTTTGCGAAAATTGCAGTGGACAGCAGGGACGCGATCTCCGTACTGGTGCTTTCCGCTTCCGTATTTTATGGTCTGCCGCTGGATATAGCGGGAATTTTCCGGGTAGCGGAAGCCGTGGGTATATATCTTTTGTTATATGTTATTTATCGTTTCGGTATCGGAACCGGAAGCGCATGGGCAGCGGCGGCAGGCATGATCCTGTCTGTGAAAACCGGAGAAATGCAGTATCTGACTGTAATGCTTGCTATGGCGGCTGTATGCAGCGCGGCAGCGGCGATTGTTCCATACAAAAAGATCGGGATCGTTCTCGGCGTGCTTTTGGTGGGAATGATATCCTCCGTCTCGTATTTTCCGTACCTGATCAGCGAAAATGGGATAAAGGCCCTTGTATCTTCGACGATTGTTTTTCTGCTTACGCCGGTTTCCCTTATGACCTATCTGGACGAACGTGTGCGCAGGGGTGAGATTTACGAAAGCTCCAGTGAGTGGGGGCGTCTGATGATGGATCGGGTAGCGGATTTTGCGAGGGCGTTCCGCAGGATGGAATATACGGTTGAGGGCGCAGGCGGCGTTGGGATCACCTTCAGTGAGATAGGAAATGTTCTGGAGGATTTTTCATCGGAATTTGAAAATGTAGTGCCGATGAAAAAGACGATGGAGGCGGCGATCATTTCTGAACTTACCAGAAAAAATGCCGTGGTAAAGAGCATGGTGCTGATTCGGAATAAGGCGGAACATTATGAGATCTATCTTTCGATCAAAATGAAACAGGGCAGGCTGCTTACGGCGGCAGAAGTGCGGGAGATCCTTGAAAACCATGGAAATATGACGCTTCAGACTATGGATGTGAGCCGGAATATCGTATCAAAAGACTTCTCTTTGCTGGCGTTTGAGGAACGACCTCCGTTTTATGTGGACATGGCGGTAAAAAAGCTGAGTAAATATGACAGCGGTACTTCCGGCGATAATTATATGTTTGATGAACTGAAAGGCGGTCAGAACCTGATGATACTTTCGGACGGTATGGGAAGCGGTGAAAAGGCGTCCGCGCAGAGTTCATTTCTGATCAATACGCTGGAGGATATGTTGAGCGCGGGATTCGATAAGGAGTTATCCATAAAATTTATCAATTCTTACCTGAGCAGACGGAACAAGGGGGAAATTTTTGCAACCCTGGATATGCTTCTGATAGACTGCTACACCGGATACGGACGGCTTTATAAGCAGGGAGCCGCCGCTACATATGTGAAGCGCGGAGATTGGATCGAAGTCATTAAATCTACCTCGCTTCCGGTAGGGATCGAAGAGGAAGCAGTCTGTGAGAAATCCATGAAAAAATTTTATGAAAACGATATTATCATTATGATCAGCGATGGCGTTATGGAAAGCATTGTCTTTGAAAACAGGGAAGACTACATGAAAGAGATCATCCAAAACAGTGAATCCATATTTGCGGAGGAAATTGCAGATGATATTATTACCGGCATCCGGAACCTGAACGGAAAAAATCTGAAGGATGACGCAACGGTTCTGGTAGGCGTTGTCCGGAGATATTAATTTTCCGATAATATCTATGCAAAGCCAGATAAAATGTGATAGAATCAACGAAAAGATAAAAGGCGAAGGACAGATATGCAGAAGCAGGTAAAAGATTTTATAGAGAAATATCAGATGCTGAGTCAGGGCGACGGAGTGATAATCGGAATCTCCGGCGGCGCTGACTCTGTGTGCCTTTTTTTCCTTCTGTGCAAACTGAAAGAAGAATATACGCTCAGGCTTTCGGCTGTGCATGTGAATCACGGTATACGGGGAGAAGAAGCGGATCAAGATGAAGCGTATGTCCGGACGTTATGCAGGAAATATGACGTGCCTTGTACGGTATATCGTGAAAATATTCCGGCTCTGGCGGAAACGTGGGGTATGACGGAAGAAGAAGCGGGGCGCACATACCGTTACCAGTGCTTTGAACAGGAACGAAAGAAGTTGGGATTTACAAAGATAGCCGTAGCCCATAATAAAGAAGATCTGGCGGAAACTGTCATTTTTCATCTGATGCGGGGGAGCAGTCTGCGCGGAATGACAGGGATCCTTCCGGTGCGGGGGCACATCATCCGTCCGCTGCTAAATACAATGCGCGGGGAGATTGAGCAGTATTTACAAACGGAGGGGCTTTCCTTTCAGACCGATACTACAAACAGTTCTTTGTACTATGACAGGAACCGGATACGCTCCCGGATACTTACGGAAATGACCGCCATAAACAAAAAAGCAGTGGAGCATATCTGCGACGCCGCTTATGATGCGGAAGCCGCTTATAGGATCATTCAGAGGATGGCGGAAGAATTTTCGGTCGTGACAGAAGAAGGAAGGGCAGTATTGGACAAAAACCGACTTCTTTCCATGGACAGTCTGGTTCAGGGAGAGATCATCCGACAGACGATATCCGGTCTTGCCGGATCCGAAAAAGACATCACAAGACAGCATATTTCTTCCATACAGAAACTGGCGGAGGGAGAAAACGGAAAGCTTGTCATGCTTCCTTACGGGCTCTGTGTCCGGAACAGTTATGAGAAACTTATATTTGAGAAAAGGAAAGAATTGAAAGATTTCTGCATAGAATTTGAAAAAGATGGCAATTATCAGATTGAGCAGGGTACGCTTTCCGTAGAGGTTCTGCCAAGGACTGCGATTTCCGAAGTGTCGAAAAATATCTATACGAAAATGGCGGATTGTGATAATATCAAAGAGACGCTTACATTCCGGACGCCGCGGGAAGGTGATTATATCGTGATCAACGCTTCCGGCGGAAGAAAGAAGCTCGCAAGGCTTTTCACTGATGAGAAGATCGACAGGAAAGACAGGGAATGCTGGCCGTTGGTTGCCTGTGGCAGCGAGATCATCTGGGCAGTGGGGCTGCGGTTCAGCGAGGCATATAAAATTACCGAACAGACAAAAAAAGTTATGATACTAAGCTTTAACGGAAAGGAAAATACGAATGAGGGATAAGATTAAGGTACTGATCGACCAGAAAAAGCTGGAGCAGAGAATACAGGAAATGGCGGATGCGATCAGTGCGGAATATGAAGGAAAAACCGTACATATGATTGGAATATTAAAGGGAAGCGTTTTTTTTATGTGTGAACTTGCAAAAAGGCTCAGCGTGCCGGTCACCATGGATTTTATGGCAGTGTCCAGTTACGGCTCAGAGAAAAAATCCTCCGGTGAGGTAAAGCTTTTGAAAGATCTGGATGAATCCATTGAGGGAAAAGAAGTTATTCTTGCAGAGGATATTCTGGATAGCGGCAGAACCCTTTCTTATCTGTGTGAACTGTTGAAGACCAGAAAACCTGCAAGTTTTAAAGTTATCACATTATTGGATAAACCCAGCGGAAGAGTGGTTCCAATGGAGCCGGATATGTATGGATTTGAAGTCCCGGACCTTTTTCTGGTAGGATATGGATTGGATTTCGACCAGAAATACAGGAATCTTCCGTATATAGGGGCGGTTGAATAAGAGAGGAGTTGGATGAAAATGGGTAAAGGCGTGAAATCATACATGGGAGTATATCTGCTGCTTCTCGTCATTGGAATCGGACTCTATGTATTTATTCAGTATTTTTATCAGAATGTAGATACGGGCTACAGTAATTCAGACCTGACAAGAGATCTGAAAGAGAACCGGATAAGAAGCGTGGAGATCACCCAGAACCGGGAGGTGCCTACCGGTACGGTTGAAGTTATATTTACGGATAACACGGATCTGAAGTTTTATACTTCAGACGTGAAAGATACCGAGACAATCTGTGATACGTATGCCTCCGGACAGGTTGAAGTCATCTTCAATGATGTAAAGCGGGCAGGTTTCTGGGAGCGTGCCATTCCATATATATTTGTGCTTCTGATCGTCTTTGTTGTGATCGGCGTCTTTGCAGGGCAGGCGTCTTCCGGCGGCGGAGGAAGCAATCGGATGATGGACTTTGGAAGAAGCCATCCGAAAGTGGAGGTTGATAAAAATATCACCTTTAAGAATGTTGCCGGATTGGATGAAGAAAAAGAAGAATTGAGTGAGATCGTGGATTTCCTCAAAGAACCGAAAAAATATATTTCGATCGGTGCAAGAATCCCGAAAGGAATCCTTCTGGTGGGACCTCCGGGAACCGGAAAAACCCTTCTGGCAAAGGCTGTTGCCGGCGAAGCAGGCGTTGCCTTCTTTTCCATATCGGGTTCCGATTTTGTGGAAATGTTTGTCGGCGTCGGTGCGTCAAGGGTAAGAGACTTATTCCAGCGGGCAAAGAAGAATTCGCCATGTATCATTTTTATTGATGAGATCGACGCAGTAGGAAGAAGGAGAGGCACCGGTCTTGGAGGCGGACATGACGAAAGAGAGCAGACTCTGAACCAGCTTCTGGTGGAGATGGACGGTTTCAGCGTCAATGAAGGCATTATTGTAATGGCGGCTACCAACCGTGTCGATATTCTGGATCCGGCGATCCTTCGTCCAGGCAGATTTGACCGGAAGGTGGCAGTCGGACGTCCGGATGTAAAAGGACGGGAAGAAATCCTCCGCGTTCACACGAAAAATAAGCCGATTGGCGATGATGTAGATCTGCATGAGATTGCCAGAACGACCTCAGGTTTCGTAGGCGCAGATCTGGAAAATCTGATGAATGAAGCTGCAATCTGTGCCGCAAAGCAGGGAAGGGCTTACATCAATCGGGATGATATTGAGAAATCATTTATCAAAGTGGGGATCGGTACGGAAAAGAAAAGTCGTCTGGTTCCGGAACGGGATAAGCGGATCACTGCATATCATGAATCCGGTCATGCGATCCTCTTCCATGTTTTGAGCGAAGTTGGCCCTGTCCATACGGTTTCCATTATTCCGACAGGCGTCGGTGCAGCCGGCTATACCATGCCGCTTCCGGAAAACGATAATATGCATCTTACGAAAAAGAAAATGCTGCAGGACATACAGGTAAGTTTAGGCGGACGGATCGCCGAAGAACTGGTGATCGGCGATATCACGACAGGCGCTTCGCAGGATATTAAAACCGCAACGGAAACAGCCAGAAATATGGTAATCAAATATGGTATGTCCGAAAAGGTCGGGCTTATCAATTATGAAAATGAGGATGATGAAGTCTTTCTCGGCAGAGATTTAGGGCATGCCAGAAACTATGGCGAAGAAATGGCTACCCTGATCGACCAGGAGGTAAAGGCGATCGTTGACGGCTGTTATGCCGAAGCGAAGGCTATAATTTCAGATAATTTGGATATTCTGCATAAATGCGCCGCCCTTCTTTTGGAGAAAGAGCGCATTAACAGGGAAGAATTTGAGGCATTATTCGAGGCTTAACTGTATAATTTGACGAAATAGACGGATGGAAAAAGAAAAATTGTATATCTTGCATAAAAACAGTTCTCATATTCCTTTTAAACCAGTTTTTTCTGGTCGAAATGTACAAAAAATAACAAAATAAAAATTATTTTTTGTGAACACTTTTTATTGGGAATATGTATAATAATACTCGTAACCCCCAATACATTATATAGTTTTTTGCTACACCCCATAAGTAACAAAATACCTTCTCCGAAATGGACAGTTGTGAAAGCAGCTGTCCATTTTCCTTTGAAAAAACGATTTTCCTTGCGGAAATTCTTGATTTCCTTGCGGAAATCTTTTAATTTCCATACGGAAATCCTTAATTTCCGATTGAGAAATTGAATATTATGTATTAGAATAAGAATGTTAAGGATATTCGATGTTTAGGAGGATTTTCAGGATGCTGGACCAGCAGGTACTCAAAGTAATCAATCACATTTTTAATTCAAAAATATCATTGAATGCCGGTGCGCTGTTCAGTGACGGAACCTCCTTTTACCGGAATCCTCCCGAACCGAAAACCGGTGATGCCGTAACCCTGCGTTTTCGGACGGCGATCGACAATGTAGACGCAGTTTATCTGATCTGCGGGGATGAGAAGACCAAGATGTCTCTGGCATTTACGGATAAACTGTTTGATTACTATGAAATTACTCTGCCGCCGATCGAGAAACGGGTGGAATACTGTTTTGAGATCCATGCCGGCCGTGTCACGGCGTTTTATAACAAACTGTCTTTGCAGAAAGAATATAACGCGGACTATAATTTCGAGATCATTCCGGACTTTTCCGTTCCGGAATGGGCGAAGGGCGCAGTCTTTTATCAGATATTTGTGGACCGTTTCTGTAACGGGGATCCATCCAATGATGTATTGGACAATGAATACTATTACATAGATCAGAGCAGCCGGCATGTTGAAAACTGGAATGAAAATCCTGCCCTGATGGATGTGGCAAATTTCCATGGCGGCGATCTGCAGGGCGTTATAGATAAACTGGATTATCTGAAAGACCTTGGTGTGGATGTTATTTATCTGAATCCGATCTTTGTCTCGCCATCCAGTCACAAATACGATATTCAGGATTATGATTATGTGGATCCTCATTTTGGAAAGATCGTAAATGATGAAGGCGCCTGCCTGCCGGAAGGTTCGAAATCCAACTGGGAATCTACCCGCTATGTGAACCGTGTCACCAACAAAGAGAATCTGGAGGCGTCCAATCAGCTTTTTATAGAACTTGTGGAACAGGTTCATGCCAGAGGCATGAAGATCATACTGGACGGCGTCTTTAACCACTGCGGTTCTTTTAATAAATGGCTGGATCGTGAACGGATATATGAGAATCAGAAGGAGTATGAGAAAGGCGCCTATGTTTCTGCGGACAGTCCGTACCATACATTCTTTAAGTTTCAGGAGGAGGCATGGCCATATAACGATTCCTATAACGGCTGGTGGGGGCATGATACGCTTCCGAAGCTGAATTATGAAGAGTCCGAGAAGCTGCATGACTATATTATCCGGATCGGAAAGAAATGGGTGTCCCCGCCTTATAATGCGGACGGCTGGCGTCTGGATGTGGCGGCAGATCTGGGATATTCAGAAGAATATAACCATAAATTCTGGCGGGATTTCCGAAACGCCGTAAAAGAAGCCAATCCGGACGCGATCATTCTTGCGGAGCATTATGGAAATCCGAAGCAGTGGCTTCTGGGAGATCAATGGGATACGGTTATGAATTACGACGCGTTTATGGAGCCGATCACATGGTTCTTGACAGGCGTTGAGAAGCATAGCGATGAATTCCGTGGAGATCTTTTGGGAAATCCGGATGTATTTACCGGTTCTATGCGCCACCATATGTCGCATTTCAGTCAGCCGTCTCTGGAGGTTGCAATGAATGAACTGTCCAATCACGACCATTCCCGTTTTCTGACGCGGACCAGCCGGAGTGTCGGACGTCTGAATACTCTGGGAGCAGAAGCGGCAAGTGCGAATATAAATAAAGGAATATTCCGGGAAGCAGTGGTCTTTCAGATGACCTGGCCCGGTGCGCCGACGATTTATTACGGAGATGAAGCAGGTTTATGCGGATGGACGGATCCCGACAACCGCAGGGCGTATCCATGGGGACATGAGGATCAGGCGCTGATCGCTTTCCATCGGGATATGATAAAAATCCATAAGAGCAGTGAGGCACTGATGCATGGTTCTGTTATTTTTCTGCATGGGGAAAATAAGGTGCTGGCTTATGGAAGATTTAATCAGACGGAAGCAGTGGCTGTTGTTCTGAATAATGATTATTCCGATAAAGAATTGAGGCTTCATGTAAGACAGCTGGGCGTGCCGAATAACCGGATCATGAAGCGCGTCATGCTGACAACGGAGGAAGGTTACGATACGGACGAACAGACCTATATGGTTCAGAATAATGTGCTGACCGTTGTGGTTCCGAAGATTTCAGCGTCGGTATACATTTACCGGCAGAATTCATAAGAAAGAATGAACAGAGAAGGATATTTTAAATGAGAGTTTTGATTATTGGCGCGGGAGCGTTGGGGATCGCGATCGGCGCTTCGTTAAAAAAGAGCGGGCTGGATGTGGATTTTCTTGCGAGAGAGGAAACCGGACAGGCAATCCGGGATTTTGGGATCCGGAGAGAGGGACTTTTTGAAGAGATCATCATTCCTCAGGGCGGCGTTTATGCGTACTCCGCTTATGAGGAATTGCCGGATGCGGCATTTGATTTTATTATTATATCAGTCAAAACAACGGCAAATGCAGAAGTGAGCGGCATGCTGAATCAATATCGGAACTGTATGAAAAATGACTGCAAGATCATTTTCATGCAGAACGGATTTTATTATGAACAGCCGTTTTTGAAATATTTTGACAAAAATATCATTTATCATTCGCGGGTAATCACGGGATTTAAGCGGTCTGAACGGAATGTCAGCACGATCACGGTCCATCAGGCTCCGGTATTGATCGGAACTTTGTACGGAAATCCGCTGGAACCGGTACGCTGTATAGCAGAGGCGATCCGTGAAGCGGGGCTTCCGGCGGAGATCACGGAGGATGTAGAGAAAGCGTTATGGGCGAAACTGATCTACAATACCACCTTAAATCCATTGGGTGCGATTCTCGGTTTATCCTATGGAGAACTGCTGGAATCCGAATATGCCCGCTCCATTATGGACGTTCTGATCGAAGAATGTTTTGAGATCATGAATCGTGCAGGATATTCTACTTACTGGCAGACGCCGGAGGAATACCGGAAAGTTCTGTATGAGGAGCTGATCCCGGATACGGCGGGACACCGTTCTTCAACGTTGCAGGATATTGAACGGAAGCAAAAGACGGAAATTGACACGCTGACCGGCAGCCTGCTTGTTCTGGCAAGCGAGTATGAGACAGACGCGCCGGTTCAGACGATGGTTTACTGGATGGTGAAGGCACTGGAGGAGAAGTTTTAAGGAGGGGTTGCGTTGAGAAGTTTTTTGGCATTGATTTTAAGTTTTTTGATGAGTGTGATGGGATTTCTTTCGCCTGTTTTTTCATCAAATTTTAATGATTCACTGCTTTATACGGTGAATCTGGATCCGGAAATGTTTCTGGCGGAAGAAGATGAATATCAGCCGCCTGTCATTCCGGACAATACGGAGTTTCCGGACGTTACGGAAGAACCGGATACATCAGTACCGGGCGGTTCCGACGGGCAGTTTACGCAGACTGTCATGATCTATATGATAGGCAGCAATCTGGAAAGTGAAGGCGGTATGGCAACCCTTGACATTCAGGAAATCGAAGCCGCCGGAATTGATACGGACAAAAACAATGTGCTGCTTTATACGGGCGGCGCGTCAGCGTGGCAGAATTATACCGTATCGCCGGACAAAAATATGATCTTTGAGCTTACGCCTTCCGGATTCCGGGAAGCAGATTCAATGAATAAGGCAAATATGGGCGAACCGGATGCGTTATCCGATTATATGAACTGGGGTTACCAGAATTATCCTGCCGACCGGTACGCACTGGTACTATGGAATCATGGCGGCGGACCGAATGTGGGATATGGCTGCGACGAAAACTTTTATTATGATACCCTCACCCTCTCTGAAATGAGTGAAGCGTTAAAGAACAGCCCGTTTAATGAGGAGAATAAACTGGAATGGGTATCTTTCGATGCCTGTCTTATGGCGTCTATCGAAGTGGCGGAAGTATTTTCCCCATACGCGAATTATCTGATCGCGTCCCAGGAATCCGAACCCGGCTTTGGGCATGATTATTCCTATCTTTCCTGCCTGAATGACGGAGACGCAACCGGTGACAAAGTAGGAAAGGAAGTCGCCGATACATATATGGCATATTACAATGCTCTGGTTGATCAGGATCCGAGATTTGAATGTGACGTAACTATGTCCTGTATGGATCTGTCGCAGATGGAGACGGTAAAGACTGCGATGGATACGCTGTTTACGGAGGCAGAGGACGGAATCAGCAAGGGCGATTTCGGTGAAATTGTAAGGTGCCGTACCAAGACGAAAGCGTTTGGCGTATTTACCACCAGTGACAGTTATGATCTGATCGATCTCTATTCTCTGTCGGAACAGTTGTCCGGAATGTATAGCGCCAGTGCGGATCTTCAGAACGCGCTGGAACAGTTTATAGTCGTGAATGCTGCGAATGTAGACGGCGCTCATGGCGTATCCGTTTATTACCCGTATGATAATTATGAGTATCAGGACTATTGGATGTCTGATTATGACAACATCAGTCCTTCCGAAGTATATACCAGATTCCTTCGTACCATGACCGGAGAGGAGCCGGAGATCGACATACAGGAAGTGGATAATCCGGATACAGATGTTGCTTATGAAAATGTAGATTGGACGCTGCATTATGATAACGTAACAGACCGGGAGGGAGACGGCTTTGCCATCCACCTGACGGATGAACAGAAGGCATATTTTTCCAGTGCGAACTGCGCAATTCTGGTGGAAGATTATAATGAAGAAGAAGGCAATATTTACGGAATGCTAGCTATGGCTCTGCATGTTTCTTTTGATGAAAACTCCGAAATTTATATCCCTATGGATAAATATGTGGTGGAAATGAATAATGAAGCAGGAGACGCAGACTATGGCGGACCGATTTTCGTTACGGTTCCGGAAACGGATCGAGATATTGTGCAAATGACCGGAGCAATTTCCAGATTTGGATCAGAAATTAGTGACAATGAATTTCATTCTATTATTCTGAATCTGAAACTGAGTGATGATGGAAAGCATTATGAAGTGTTACAGGCAATCACGAATGATTCGGATGATGATGCCGATACTACGGAAGATGATTCAACAGAAAACGATTCTGCGGATACTACAGAAGATGATTCCGCCGGAGATGGTTCTGTAAATAATGACAGCATGGTCGCAGAAAAACAGTATATTGATATTATGGATTATTCCATTCTGTCAAATTACTATTCAATGTGGATTCCAACCTATGAAGATGACGGAAGTATGAAGATCATTACAGAATGGGATCGTTCAAAATGGATCGAAGGACGGGAAGTCAGTTTGGATGAAGGTATTAAATTTACTGTTGTGGATGTGCCGGAGGAGGATCGGGATCAGTATTATTGTCATTTTGTGGTATTTGATATTTATGGAAATTACCATATCAGCGATCTGGTGCCTCTGCAGTAAAAGTTAATTGAAAAGTATGCTTAGCTGCTTGTAAACAGATAGTAGTAAAGGATACGGAGAAATGATCATACAGACAGGAATGAGAACGGATATTCCGGCATTTTATTCAAAATGGCTAATAAACAGAATAACAGAGGGATTTGTATGTGTGAGGAACCCTTATAATCCAAATCAGGTAACAAAGTATAGTCTTTCGCCGGAAGTTGTAGACCTGATCGCATTTTGCACGAAAGATCCGGCGCCGATGTTAGAGTATCTGGATCAGTTAAAAGTCTATGGACAATATTGGTTTGTGACGATCACTCCTTACGGAAAGGACATTGAACCCAATGTTCCGGACAAAGAAAAGGTCATGCAAAGTTTCATAAAATTATCAGAAACTATAGGTGTAGACAGCGTGGGCTGGAGATACGATCCGATTTTTGTAGATGCAAAACATTCTGTAGAATGGCATATAAATGAATTTGAGAAAATGGCGGCTGTATTAAGCGGATATACAAAGACTTGTGTGATCAGTTTTATAGATATCTATAAAAAAGTAGAGCGGAATTTTCCGGAGGCAAGAGCGGTATGCAGCAAGGATAGAATTACAATCGGCAAGTATTTTATAGAGATTGCCGCAAAATACGGCATGACCATAAAACCATGTGCAGAAGGTAATGAGTTAGCAGCGTATGGCGCGGATTGTTCGGGCTGTATGACAGTGGAGACTTTTGAAACAGCACTTCATAACCGATTAGATATTCCAAAAAGAAAGATAAATCAAAGGAACGGGTTATGTGCCTGCGTTCTTGGCGTAGATATAGGCGCTTATGATACCTGCGGTCACTTGTGCAAATATTGTTATGCAAATACAGATGCGAGTTTGGTGAAAAGCAATATGAAAAGGCATAATCCGGAATCTCCTTTTTTATTAGGAGAACGTATGCCGGAAGACGTCATACATGAAGCTGTTCAGAAAAGCTGGCTTGACAGACAGATGCGATTTCGTTTTTAAAAAGGAGAATATTATATGGGAAGAATTTTAGGGTTTGTCTTATGGGCAGTCTTCGGCTGCCTTGTGATCGGTTTTGGAATCGGAGCCTTTTTCAAAAAAACGGCAGTGGGCTTTTGGGCAAATACTGAGACATTTCCGGTGAATGATATAAAAGGATATAATCATGCGGTCGGCAAATTATTTATTGCTTATGGAGTGGTTTTTATTGTGCTGGGGATTCCATTGCTCGGCGGTCAGAATTCGCCATATATTCTGCTGTCAGTTCTGGGCGTAATGATAGAAACAATAGTTATCATGGCGATTTACAGCTTGTCTATCACAAAGAGATATAGGGAGGAATAAACGGATGGGATTCTGGATATTTATGCTATTTATGAATTTACTTATTCCATTGGCAATGATTGGTTTTGGCAGACTGTTCATGACAAAAGCTCCAAAAAATATTAACGCCGTATTTGGATATCGAACAACGATGTCAATGAAAAATCAAGATACATGGGAATTTGCACATAAGTATTTTGGAAAGCTATGGTTCAAATGCGGATTGGTATTATTGCCATTATCTGTTGTTCCTCTGATATTTGTGATTAACAAAGGAACAAATATAATTGGTACTGTTGGGAGTATTGTCTGCGTTGTGCAGATTGTTCTGCTCATTGGGGTAGTTTTTCCGACAGAAGCTGCACTTAAAAAGACATTTGACAAAAATGGGATCCGGCGTTAAATACCGGATCTTATTTTTTGCCATTATTAAACCTTTCTTTATTCAGTACAAGTGCGATAAGGTTAACTGTATTGCTAATAAATCCAAGTGCAGCAACCAAAAAAATCAACAATAAACTATATCCTAAATTTAATTCTTTCGTAGGAAGAAGGAAAAGGATCAATATAGTAAGCACTGTGGATACAACCCACATAATGGTAAGTGTCTTATTGGATTTTTTGAATAACTGTTCATTGAGTTCTAAGGCACCTTTTAAGTTATCTTCGGCTACATCGACAAATTCGTCTTTGGTGAGTTTCTGACCTGATATAATTTCATTGATACTTATTCCATAAATATCTGAGAGCATTGCAAGACATTCAACCGGTGGAATATAGTTTCCGTTCTCCCAGCGTGACACGGTTTTATTTGTCACACCAATTTTTTCTCCAAGCTGCTCCTGAGTAAGTCCCTTTTCCTTTCGAAGTTCTTTTAAGAATTTTCCGATCCTTAATGTATCCATATCCTATGTCTCCTTTTCATTTATGTTCATAGTATACCTGATTATGCCTTGAAAGTCTTTACCATAGATGGCGAATCGCTCATTTTTAGAGGCTTTTTTAGAAAAATATCAAAAAATTGTTGACTTTCCCCTTAGGTCATGGTTTATAAATGAACCATAAAATTCATTTAAAGGAGCTGCCATGAAAACTAAGGACGTTGAAAAACTTACCGGACTTACTGCAAAAAGCATTCGTTTTTACGAGTCAAAGGGACTGATCCATGTAGACCGTCAGGAAGAAAATGATTACCGTAATTATACAGAGGAAAATGTTGCTGCGCTTAAAAGGATCAAAATTTTCCGTTATCTTGGATTCAGTGTTGAACAGATCAAAGTTATGATGGACTGTAGTATAGAGGAGATAAAGCAGTCGCTGCTAAAAAGAGCCGAAGAATTTACGGAACAAGAAGAGGAAATCGGCATAAAAAGAAATATCTGTCAATCTCTTAGCAATGATATTGGGAAAAAAACCGGAAAGGACATTGCATATTCTGATCAAATATTTGAGGAGTACAATGGAATCGTACAGTTCATGGAAGAAGATGAGATTGGTGATACAATTAAAGCTCTCAAATATCCTACCCTTCCGGAAAACATTGCGACAACCCTTATCTGTCTTGGACCGATTATATGGCTGTTTGTGAACATACATTTAAAAAGATGGGATATGCTTACGGTAAATGCCCTGCTTGCGGTTATGGGAACCGTTATTGCAACTCTTGAATGGCAGCGCTACATTACTGCAAGAAAAAATCTTCCTGCCCGTATGAAAAAGAATAACAAAAAAAGCTGGGTTTATACAGTAACCATTATAGCAGCATGTGTATTGGGCTTTGTCCTTTTATTGGGAATATTAAAGATTTTTGAAGTTATTTTCACTCCCGAGGGCTGGCTGTTTTATGAAAGACCTGTGTGGGCGGAAAATCTGCTGATGATATGTATTTTTATACCGGTCTACATTGTCTGTGAAATTCCGAGTATTGATAAGCCTTTTGGGTTTATAAGAAAAACTGGATTCATTGTTATTCCTCTATGGATAATTATGCTTTATGCCTGCCTGTCAAGAGTCGATTATGTGACAGGAAACGAAATCATACATTGTACTCCGTTTCATCCCATGGGTGAGGTATATGCTTATCAGGATGTTACAAAAATCGAGACTGGTTTCGGACAGAAAACCTTTAGTTTTAACCGTCACGACAGAAAAGGAAATTTCTACTACAGAGTTTTTATTGATGACATAAAGATTGAATTCAGTCAGCCCAGCGTGAACAGTAAAATAGATCGTTTTCGCGACACATATGTTGAACTGGAAGAATTCGATGCAGCTCTTATGAAACAAGGCATTCCAAAAAAGGGTAGTGATGACGGATATCAAAACATGGACTATGACAAGGTCTATGTTGACCGGTTTCGGAGAATCATTTCAAATAAATGATCCTAACAGATGTGTACTGATTTCTAACAATTTCGCAGTAAGTGGGAGTAATAGCTGAAATATATTATTATGTTTGCTTGCATTTTTTTCAGAAGGTGGGTATAATATTGGTAAGAAAATATGAAATTCTTACTTTCTATTTTGCGAAGGGAGATGTTTGTATGCTGGCTGAATTACGTCAAAAGTCACAGATTACCATACCAAAGGAAATCGTTATCAAATTGGGGCTTTCAGAAGGTGACAAACTGGATATCTTTGAACGTGACGGAGCTATTTATATGCTGCCGGTTGTTGTTTATCCTAAAAAATATCTTGATGAACTTCGAGGAGAACTGAACGAGGTAAAAGAAAAGATCGCTTCAGGAGAACAGCCCGTATTTGACAATGTAGATGCATTATTCGAAAAGCTGGAGAATGATTGATGGCTTATCAAATTACTTTTACAAATCCCGTTTGATACAATCCACGCCCTCCGATTTGGAGGACGTTTTTTTGAGTGGAAAAGGTTTATTTCAAACTCGTCTTTTAGCATTGTTGGGGATTGTATTTATTCGGTTGAAGGCAGGAGGCATTTTTGATATACTCAAAGAAAAAAAGGCAACATCAATGTTCCCTACACGCCGGACGGAGAGTATTGGATAGAAGCTGAAGTATAAGACGGCGCAGTCTGACTGTACTCCGAACCAAAATGAGAATTCAAAGTTCATTCGGAAGAATTGACAAAAATAGTGTTGCATTTTATAATATAACTATTGTTATATAACGAAAATTATTAAAAAGAAGGGAAAACTATGCCGCCAAAACCGAAAATCACAAAAGATATGATTATTGAAGCTGCCTTTGAGGTTGCTCGTGAAACAGGTGCAAAATATATTAACGCAAGAACAGTCGCAAATAAGTTGAAATGTTCTACGCAGCCTGTTATGTACCACTTTGCAACGATTGAGGAATTGAAAAAAGCCGCTTATGCAAAAGCAGACGTCTATCATTCTGAATACCTGATGAATATTGAAAACCCGCAGGAAGGCATTATGCTCGGAATTGGCTTGAATTACATACGCTTTGCGATTGAAGAACCGCATTTGTTCCGTTTCCTTTTTCAATCAAACTTTTTTAATGGTACGACTTTGCTTGAAATGATAGATGCCGAAGAGCTTGCTCCTGTTCTTTCGGCAATGCAAGGAGCAGTTGGAGGAAGTATAGATCAAGTAAAAGAGATCTTTATAACAATTTTTTTATTTGCTCATGGATATGCGAGTATCATCGCTAACAACTCATTGAAATATGACGAGGCGATTATAAAAGCCCATTTGGAGCAGGCGTAAAAAGGGGCAGTA
>CANRMC010000012.1 GCA_947631605.1 uncultured Lachnospiraceae bacterium | reverse complement strand
TCATAAGGCGGGCTTAAGAGAGGATAAAGATGCCATTAACTTTGACAAAGAGTATTTTGCCGATATTATTACCGAAATAGAAGAATTTATTGCGGAACGTGTGGCTGGAATCAATGCCCGCTCTGGTGGTGAAGTATCGGATCAGGTGGACGATATCCGCTCTGAGATAGGAGAGTTCTTTGATACATGGCAAAAATATGTTGATGAATGCAACAAAGAAGGCAACGCCAGAACATTCTGCTTTGGTCGTCGTTATATGGTGAACCCGCCAGTTGATGGGGGAAGACGGTTATTTCGTCAGTACAACTCTCAGGGAAAAGATGTTGCCTTGGACACCGTGACATCCATGCGCAATGTGGATGTTTCGGTTCAGGGGAAAATAGTGATTTGGGGGGATGATAATGTCTGAACAACTTAAAACAAAAATCGAATTGAATAAAGTAACTCATTCCGTTCGAGCAGCACAGGCAGTGTTGCAATACGGCGTAGGTGCTATGGTTGATTTCCCGGATCAGACATTAGTTACTGCTGCTCCGGAATATTGGAGCGAAACATCTAAAATTTTTGATGATCGTTTCGCCAAAGCCCTTGGTGTAAAATATTTTGCATCGCCCATGAACATTTCCTATGCTCGTTTTCCTGAATGGTATTTTTGTCCCAAATGCAGAAAATTTCAACCTCTCAAAAAATGGATCGCAGACTATCGCAAATCCCTCAATAAGAAAATTGTTGAAAAAGATTCGTATATGATTAGTCATATGCAGTGCCCCGAATGCAAACAGGATCTGGTTGTAGCGCGTATTGTTACGGTTTGCCAGAAAGGACACCTTAACGATTTCCCATGGGTCAAATGGGTTCACGCAAAATCAAAGAAACCCATATGCGCCCACCCAGAGTTACAGTTTAAAACCGGTGCCTCAGGTACAGAAGGATTGGAAGGATTAAGCATTCGTTGCTCTTGCGGTGCATGCGCTACTCTAAAAGGTGCCTTTGACAAGGACTGTTTTGAAGAGTTAGATCGTAAAACGGAGGGATTTAATTTTCTTTGCGACGGAAACCATCCTTTCCGTCATACAAAGGAAACATGTGCATGTTATCCCAAGACGGTTCAGCGCGGTGCTTCCTCGGTATATTTCCCGGTTGTACACAGTTCGCTGGTTATTCCGCCGTATGCGGATAAGCTGAATTCAAGGATTGAACAAAGTCACGCTTTTAATGATTGCATAACGGTTATCGCTGATGAGGAGCCGGAGGACTGTCCGATTATTATCCAAAAGCGACTTCCGAAGTGGTCGGAAAAGATTGCTTTAGAAATAGGATCTGCTAGGGACGATGTTGAAAAAATTCTCAAACGAAAATGGCTTGAACCGAATATTTCAGAGAGCGATGTTACCAGTCTTCAATATCGCGTGGAGGAATATGCTGCTCTCTCCGGAGAAATCGGCGCACGGACCGATTCTATGCTTGGAGATTTCTCACGGGAGGAGATGGATATTGCGGGGTATAACCTTCCACACATCAAAGCAATCTCGCTCATAGATAAAGTGCGCATTGTGAACGCTCTTATTGGCTTTTCTAGGATACAGCCTGTAATGAATGCCACCGATAATGGTTTTGTGAATGTTAAATCACCTGAAACAAACTGGTATCCGGCATACGAGGTTCGCGGTGAAGGAATTTTTATCGAATTCAAGAATTCTGAGATTACTGCATGGATTCGCAACAATCCACAGGTATCGGAACGAGTCGGGTTAATAAATGCCAATTATTCATCGTCATTTATTGGTAAGAACCATCCGCGAACCATTACGCCAAAGTTTCTAATGCTCCACACTCTGTCTCATTTGCTAATTACTCAGCTGAGTTTCGAGTGTGGATATAGCATTGCTTCACTTTCAGAGCGTTTGTATTGTTCGGAGGAGGCAGATGGCAAAGAAATGGCCGGTATTTTTATTTATACGGCGAGTGGTGATTCGGAGGGAACCCTTGGAGGCTTGGTTAGACAAGGTCGTGCCGATGCCTTTCCGCGCATAATTAAAAAAGCTATTGCGAGTGCAAAGACATGCTCTAACGATCCCGTTTGCATTATGAGTCGTGGGCAAGGTCGTGACTCTCTGAATCTGGCAGCGTGTCATGCGTGTGGATTATTACCAGAAACCTGTTGTGAAGAAAGAAATGCCTTTTTGGATCGTGGCGTGATTATCGGAACATACGAGAATCCTGATATTGGATTTTGGAAAGATATTTAAACAAAAAGATTATATTGGTAATTATATATAAGTATAATGGTCGTTCTAACGATTTCAGGTCGAGTACTGTTATATTCAGCAAAAGGATAAATATTCTGAAATGACCAGCGGTCAGAGATGTGACATTATTAGCGCAAACGGTGAAATTAATTCCGGAAGAAGTCTCTTTAAAAGTTTTATAACTATTGAAACTACAATGAGATGGGTGTCAGGCATGGATTGAAATAGGAGCTCTGCATTCTCAAATCTCTTTTCTTCTCCGGATTACTATGATTCTTCCTCATGATTTTCAGATATTCAAACACATCTTTTCTTGCCGCACCGTCCATTAAAGATTTCCCGGCAATCGGAACCAAAAGGAGACAATAACATGAGAGACACAGTAATTACGATAAAAACTATAATCAATTTGGTTAAGCCGATTGCCGAAAAGTATCATGTAGAACAGATTTATTTATTCGGTTCCTATGCCAGAGGCGAAGCCAGTATAGATAGTGATGTAGATTTTTTGGTTTATGGGGGAAAAAATTTCAAGCTCACCAACATTTTTGCACTTGCAGAGGAATTACGGGTGGCGCTAAATAAAAAGGTTGATGTATTTGAAATTCATGAGATCACCCCGGATAGTGAATTTTATAATACGATCATGAAAGAGAGGCAGCTCGTGGCACAAAATAATAGCTCTCTATAAGCGTTATGAATGGGAATGAGTTGCAAATGGGATGTGAAGATATTTCAAAAGGGTTACCTCGGTGAAAAGCGAATTTTCACCGGGGTTCGTTGTTTTTATAGAAATAGAGCAGAAAGAAATGCGGGGCATAGGTTGCGAAACAGGAGCGTATGTGATATGATACATATATCGCAATGCGTGGAGGAGGGCGGATATGGATATAGCGAAAAAGATAACAGAACTTCGTGAGGAAACAGGTGAGAATAGGAAAGAATTTTCGGCTCATACGGGGATACCTGTCCGTACTCTGGAGGACTGGGAGGCGGGCAGACGAACTCCGCCGGAATATATTCCACGGTTGATAGAGTATCAGATAAGATATGAGAAATTGCTAAAAAGCAGTAAGAAGGATGAAACCCGTCGATGACATATGTTGCCATTCAATTAAGAATGTTCAGATATCGGTTTATAAGGAGGGGTAAGATGAAAGAACACTATTTATAAAAAAAGAGGCATTGCAAGAGCGTTTATCTACAATTAATTTTGCAATTAAATCAGATAATATTATTGGTTTGCAGTTGGCTGATTTCATACCAAACTCTTTAGCAAGGCAAGCTCTTTCAAAAAAACAGAAACCATATTCGATACTTGACGGAATAAACTCTAAGTTGTATGATGGCAAAATTGGAATGAAAGATAGATTTGGATTTAAAATTATAGAATAGTCTTGACAAGAGTCTGGATAATGATATAATACGAACCTGTAGGAGGAAATGCATAGCTATTCGTCTTACTTTAGAAAAAAAGAATTGCATAGCTTTTCTTTTTTTTTGCTTAGAAATGTCTTTTTTGCATATAATAGTAACCTAGGTGAATTTAATATATTTTTGCCTAGGATGGTGGCGGATTGCATTATGTAATTTTGCAATCCGCTTTTGGTTATGCATGGAAATAGGTTATCACACAATCATTGCATAATTTGTCAAAAAAACAGAATTTATGCACCAAAGTGCAAATACTATTCCACCTATCTTTCCGGTAGATGCGTGGAAATCAAAATGCTTCCGCTTTCTTTCCTGTTTCTATTGCATCCATAGACAACACCTTAATGAATGAAGGTCTCCTTGATGATGGTAAACGGAAAAACGCACCGAGCGCACATACGGTTCAGGCGTATGTCGACGCACTGCTTGAAAGCTGATTCTTCCATGAGATTAAGCGGTTTGATATCAAAGGAAAAGAATATAGGACTTAAAAAAAGTTATTTTTTTGAACTGTCGGTAATATGTTCCAGCATACTGATACTTTCAATAAAATCTTTTTCAACAGGAGAGAGTGTATCCTCTAGACGATGCTTATATTTATCATATTCCGCATGAGCTTTTTCGATAGCCTGCTTATGGCTGATGTGTCCACTGCTGGTAAGAATATCACGGCGGGTCATTTTTAGATAATCATCAATGGTTTCCAGCCAGTCTTTCATATACATAGGATCTTTGTTGAGAGCATGTACTTCGGCAATATCAAGATAAGCGGTAACAATCTTATTGAGAGCATCAAGTTCCAGCTCTGTAAGATAATTTTTGGCAATTTCAACATCGGAGCGATGGATTGCATCATGTGCCCATGATGTAAGTCCCATATTTTCTTTTTCCGCGTCTGCTCGTTCAAAGATGACTTCAGCAGCAGTGTGTTTATGGGCAGCCCAGTGCATTTTATTCTGTATCTGCTTAAAGAATAGTATTGAACTTTCGGCATGTGGATCATAGTCAATGCTGGTTGCATAGATTTCAAGTACTTTTCGCCAAAATACTTTCTCAGAGGAGCGGATGTCTCTGATACGGGCAAGCAATTCATCAAAGTAATTGCCGCCGCCCAATCTTTTGAGCCTGTCATCATCTAAGGCAAATCCCTTTTTCATGTATTCTTTCAAAATTCCTATAGCCCATATTCGGAACTGTGTACCACGGAGAGATTTTACGCGGTATCCGACAGAAATAATGACATCAAGGTTATAGTAATCAATGTTTCTTTCCACAGTACGCGTTCCTTCGGTTTGAACTGTTGCAAATTTTGCAACAGTTGCCGAGGGTTCTAATTCTCCCTCTGTAAATATATTTTTTATGTGTCTGGAGACTGTTGATTTGTCCCTCTGGAATAGTTCAGCCATCTGGTCTAATGAAAGCCAAACAGTATCTTCATCAAAAGTTGTTTCTATTTTGGTTAAACCATCTTCTGTTGTGTACATAATAATGCTTGAATTATTCATAAAATCAGACCTCCGGTTTTGAGTTGTTAAAAACTATTACCATCATAACATGCCTGATTGCATTTTCAACTGTTAATTAAGTTTTTCTTCAATCGTAAAAGAAACATTTTGTCCTTGTCTGTCAACAGGTCCTATAATTCCTGTAGTTTTTTTATAATTCAGTATTGACAACACAACTCAAAGTGTATATATTGGATATATACACTAATTAGTTTGCAGAACCAGAATTGCTGCCGGCAATGCATTTCTGGTTCAGGATAAGGAGACCATATGGACATTATTATCAGCAATTCCTCAGGCGTGCCTATTTATGAGCAGATCGAGGAACAGATCAAGAGTCAGATCATGACGGGTGAACTGAAGGCAGGTGACGATCTGCCATCCATGCGTGCACTCGCAAAGGATCTGAAGATTAGTGTGATCACAACCAAGAGAGCATACGAAGATCTGGAACGTGACGGATATATAGAATCCGTGATCGGAAAAGGAAGCTTTGTGAAGGGCGTAAATAACGAAATTATGAAGGAAAAAATGCTTTTTGCAGTCGAAGAGTGCCTGGAAAAGGCAGTCGATAAGGCTGTGCTTGGGAAGGTGACACTGGAAGAAATGCAGGAGATGCTGACCATTATTTACGGGGAAAAGAGTAAATAAATAGCGTCTATGATGCAATGTTTAAAGGAGTGACAGGATGGAAGAAATAAAAAATGTAATAGAACTTAAAGATGTCACCAAAGATTACGGGGATTTTAAGCTGGACAATGTATCCTTTCGCATACCGGAGGGCTCCGTATGCGGATTCATCGGACAAAACGGAGCGGGTAAGACGACCACGATCAATCTGATCCTGGATATCATAAAGAGGGATGCGGGGGAAATCCGTGTTTTTGGAGAGAATATCGATCAGGACAGCGCGCATCTTCGTGAGGACATCGGCGTTGTGTTTGCAGAAATGGGTTTTCATGAATTTATGACCGGCAAGGACATTAATATCATGATGAAAAACATTTATAAAAACTGGGATACGGAGGTTTTCTTTACCTATCTGAAAAAATTCGGGCTTCCGTTAAAGAAACGATGCGGGGCATTTTCCAGAGGCATGCAGATGAAGCTGCAGATAGCCGTTGCGCTTTCCCATCATGCGAAACTGCTCATCATGGATGAGCCTACCAGTGGTCTGGATCCGATCGTAAGAAATGAAGTACTGGATATTTTCCGGGAATTTGTTTTGGAGGAAGACCACACGATCCTTCTGTCTTCCCATATTACGGGAGATCTGGAAAAACTGGCGGATGAGGTTGTTTTTATTGATGGCGGCAGGATCGTGCTATCCGGCAATAAAGATGAGATCCTTGAAAAGCACGGGCTTTTGAAATGCAGAAAAGAGGATGTGGATAAGGTAAGCAGCTCCCTGATCATTCATAAGGAAATCAGTTCTCTTGGAGCGGAAATCCTTGTAAATGACAGATATGCTGCAGCAAAGCTTTATCCGGATTTTGTTATTGAACCGGCATCCCTGGAGCAGATCATGCTCCATTATGTGAGTGGGAAGAGGTGATCCGATGAAGGGTTTGATCTATAAGGACATCCTGTGTTTGAAAAAGCAGTTGATGTTATTTTGCTTTGTTCTAATAGGGGTGGTGATCGTCTCCATCATGTATGTGCTCAGCGCAAAATACGGTAATCTGGCAAAGATAGGAGTACAGATGCTTTCGGAACCGGAAAACAATCTGACGGAGATTGACGTAAAGAAACTCGGAAGCAGCGTGCTTGCCCTGTTTCTGCTGCTCCCGATCGCTGCGGTCGAAGATATCACAAATGTATTTATGCAGGATGGAAAAGCCGGCTTTCACAAGGTTTCCGGGATGCTGCCTGTATCTATAGAAAGACGTGTTCTGGCGAGATTTCTTTCGGTTTATGCCCTGTTTGCCATGGGTGTGTTGATCGATCTTTGCCTTGCGGTTATTTTGTCCGCACTTACGGATCTGATGACTTTTGCACAGCTTTTTGGGCTCATCATTTCTGCTGCTTCCGCCATGAGCATTTTCAGTGCGTTTGCTATCTTTTTCTGTTTTCTTCTGGGGTACGGAAAGGAACAGTATGCAGTGATGCTTTCAATCCTGACAGTGATCGTCTTTGCAATACTCCTGAATTTGGGGAAAGTGAAGTCAATTCTTCTGGTTATAGCAGAAGCCCAAGCCCTGCCGGCAGAGAAGCGGACGGACGGGAGTTCATCTGTGTGGGGTATCTTTGACTTTTTAGAGGAAAAAGCCTGGATACTGCTTATCATAGCGGTAATTGTCAGCATACTGTCCTATGGAGCGTCGCTGATGATCGAAAAAAGAAAGCGGGGTGTTATCTGATGTGTGGATTGCTATATAAGGATTTTGCGGCGATCAAGGGAAAGCGGCTTGTACTTATCCTGACGATCGCTACGGTATTATTCATCCTCTTGCGGATGCTTTTTCCCGGTACAGAGATAAATCCTGTTTTTATGGCAACTGGTGAAAATGGAGAACCCGTAAATATGGTCGATATTTTCTTTTGCTTCGGTGAGGTTGGTATTCTTTTGTTTGGGATTTGCCAGATCAACAGCTTCGGGAGCAGAATATTGGAGTTTGATGATAAAAACAGGATCCGGGGGTATTTATCTGCCCTGCCGGTCTGTAAGAAAACATATGTGGCTTCCAAGTATATCTTTCTTGGGATTTGTACGTATGTTGTGTTCTCCTTATACATGATGTGGCATGTTGTATCTATAGCATTTATGCAGGTAGGACAGATCTTCACTGTGTCGAGTTTAATTTCAGAATTATCCGGTGCATTTCTATGCCTGATTCTGATCATAGAAGCAGTGGAGTTGCCGATGCTTCTATTAATGGGAAAAGAAAAGGCAATGATCGTCAGGATTTCTTTTTGGATGTTGCTTGCAATGATAGTGATCGGCTTTCTGTTATTTGGTAATCTGACTCCGCTTGGGAACTGGGGCATCGAAATATGGACCGCCTGGAGAATGAAGCATGTATTTGAACTGTTTCTTCTAAATATGCTGTCTCCCTTGATCGCCCTGGGAATCTATAGTCTGTCTTATTGTCTATCGGTTCGTCTGTACGAGAGGAAGGAGGAAAACGATGAATGAAAAAAAGCTGGAATTAAAACGTCTCCTCATATATCTGGCATTTTCCTTCGGTCTTACCTTTTTATGGTTTTGGCTTGTGAAACCAAAGGGACAAAACTGGGATGATATGTCGCCGGAAATGCGGAATTTTGTGACGCTGGGAATGCTGTTTCCTGTAATATCCCATGTGCTGGCCCGGTGGATCACAAAAGAAGGATTCGCGCCTGCAGGTAAGGATTCCATGATGCTCGGTATTTCTTTTAAGGATCGTAAATGGATATTCTTTCTGCTTGCCATACTGCTTCCGTGGTTTTACATGGAGCTTGGAAATGCGATAACTCTGATCCTTAACCCTGACTGCTATGACAGTGAGTATTATCTGCACATGGGGGTCTATAAAAAGATTCTGATACTCCTGCCGTTAAGTGCGATAGTGTCCGGAATCGTCGGATCCTTTGCCGCTTTTGGAGAGGAAGGCGGCTGGCGCGGGTATATGATGCCGAAGTTACAAAAGCTGATGCCAAAGACGCCTGCTCTCATACTTGGCGGCGTCATCTGGGGACTCTGGCATGCGCCGATTACCTGCATCGGTCATGATTTCGGAACGGATTATCCGGGCTTTCCGTATGTGGGGATTCTCTGCATGTGTGTCCTGTGTACTCTCATGGGAATACTGCTTACTTTCGTTACCGAAATGTCGGGTTCCATCTGGCCGGCTGTGATCATGCATGCGGTAAGTAACGCAAGTCCCAGCATATTAAGTGTATTTATGGATCCTGATAAAGTCGGGCTGATCTCTTGGATTGGTATCATGATCAGTCTTTTGATCGTGGATATCGTGGTTTTAATCGTGTGGAGGAGGTGCTATCGCAAGAAAAGCGCCATAATGCCGGATCTTAATCCACTGGACTAAAACTAATGATATAATAAAAATACTTCTCAATCTAACTGCTGATGCGTAAATGCATTGGCAGTTTTTTTCTGCGCGGCAGAAAGACATATATTAAGTTGACCGAGCATTTCATAGACAATCCCTCCTTAATTTGCTATTATTTTAAAAAATATAATTACCGAATTAATTATAGAAAAACTCTATCTGCAAAAGGAGGGACTGTGTGTATGATCCGTGATAAAAAAAGGGAAATCTGACCGAAAAGACAAAAGCCTGACGGCGATCGAGTGGATCACGTCCGAGATTGAGCGTGACAGCTATATCCTGAATGCGATAGCCGATATCATTTCTCAGGCTGATAATTTTGACATTGAGGCTGCGCTTGGCGAGCATATTTCAAACCGTACATGCGATCATGTTACCGGAAAGCATAACAAAAGGATCATGTGAAATGCATGGTCCTTTCTTTTCCATAAAATTCCATTACAAAAAATGAAAAATGTATTGACTGTATGGGAGGGTATCATATTATAATAATCCTAATAGACATTAACAGACGGAGGTATAGACTATGAGAAAAGGCCTAAGATCACTGATTTCCCTCACTTTAGTTGCAGTGATGTCGCTTCCGGGCGCAGCAGCCTTTGGCGCGGACAACAGCAGGGCGTCGGCGTTACAGAAGTATACAGAAGCAGAAGTGGCAGAAATGACATGTTCGAGTGAAAATGCACCGGATGGTAAGCATGTACTTGCCGGCAGAAGCAGTCTGGTAGTCCTGAATGGCAGGTATGTCAGAGCAAGTATGAACAGAAAGGAATATGAAGAAACATGTACATATTCCGCAGGCAAGTCTGAGGATCGGGCATGCAGATACTGCAACACCTGGTTTACGATCGCGGAAGGGCATGATAAGAAGGCAACGCCGTCCCATAAATATGGTGAGGAAAAAGTTGTAGCATCTTCCTGTGATGGCGCAACGTATACGATGAAGATCTGTAGCGAGTGTGGTTATGTTGAGGTTACTGTGGAAGGTACGCAGGATAATTCTAAACATACGCAGGAAACAACTGTTAAGGAGGCTACATGTACCACAGACGGTATAACAGTTACAAAATGTTCTGTATGTGACGCCGTGCTTTCCTGTGACGTAACGCCTGCAAAAGGCCATAATATTTATGCAAGTACCGTAAAGAATCCAAAATGTTTTGAAGAAGGAGCATCAAAGATCAGCTGTACCCAGTGCGGTTATTCCAGAACGGAAAGTATACCGAAGGTAGGTCGTCATACGGAAGGAACATCATATTCTACGAAACCTACCTGTACGGAACCGGGTAAGGCAACCAAGAAATGTTCCTTGTGTGGAGAAATAATATCTGAAGAAACAGAAGTGCCGGCACTCGGACATGATTACCAGCCGGTAACGTCCACCGATCACCCGTGTACGGAGCCGACAGGACTCTATAAATGTACGCGCTGCGGCGAGATAAAAGAAAATCAGGAAACGGTTATTCCGGGACACAAGTTCGGCAATGTGATCGTAGTGAAAGCTACCTGTAAGCAGGGCGGATATTCTTACAAAGAATGTAGTGTATGTGGTGAGAAAGAAATTGTTCCGGGAAGCGAGACAGAGAAAACCGACCATAATTTGGACACTGCCAATACGCATGTAGTTGAACCGACCTGTGGGGCAGACGGATATTCTTATCAGATCTGTACTGTGTGCGGTGAGAAAGTGACGGTAGCAGGCAGTGAAAAATCGGCAACCGGACAGCATAAAATGGGAATCTGGACGAACTACACGCCGCCAACCTGCAGTTCCGCAGGCCATTACAATAAGAAATGCTCGACTTGCGGTTATGTCGATCCAACGGAATACACAGAACCGGCAACAGGCAACCATTTTTACAACAATGGCGATTACAGTAGTTGTGAATCAGAAAAAGTATGTATCAAATGCGGTTATGTGGCAAAGGCGGCGAAACCTCACCAGTTAGGTAATCCGGTGCAGAGTTCCTCTGCCGGAAAACATACCCGTAAGTGTACGGTGAAGGGTTGCAAATATACCGTAGAGGAAGACTGCGTTGGCGTAGACGACCATAACTGTACCACAGATGTAGTATGTGAATGTGGCAGGGTTATGACACCGGGAAAAGCATCGCATACAGTAACCGATCAGTATTCCTTTGATGAAAATACACATTTTATTGTTTGTGCGGATCCGGACTGCAGCGTGATAGTAAAAGCCGCGGAAGCACATACTTACGGGGCAAAAGATACTCCGCAGGAATTTACCTGTACGGTCTGTGGTTATGAGAAAAAGGGAGCGCATACGCACGATTACGAATGGAAGTCGGACGAAGCAGGTCATTGGCAGGAATGTACGATCTGTCATGTGGAAAAAGACAGAAGCAGTCATGATAAGGAGGCATCTGACGGTTATGACGGAACCTGCAGCAAGGCGGTAACCTGCAGTATCTGCGGCTATGCAGTTCTGCCGGCAAATACAACGCATGACCTTTACACGGCAGAATGGGAAGTAAATAATGAGTACCATTACCATGTTTGTATGCGGAAAGGCTGCGAGGAAACAGAAGCATTTGAGCATATGGCATTAAGCGATGGCGACTGTACTACGCCGGATGTCTGCTCGATCTGCGGGCATGAAGTGACAGCGGCAAGCGAAGGTCATAGCTGGGTAGTTGCAGAGGATGGACATACAGAGCAGGGACACAGGCGTGTCTGCAGTGTTCCGGGTTGTAAGGCGGAAAGTATAGCAGAGCATGAAGCAGGAACGAAAGCAACCTGTAAAGAAAAGGCGGAATGTAAATACTGTCATCAGCATTATGGAGAACTTGATAAGACAAACCATGTAGGCGGTACGGAAATCCGTAATGACAAGGCGGCAACCGAGGAAGAAGAAGGTTACACCGGCGATACCTATTGTCTTGGATGTAATGCCTTATTAGAAAAGGGTGAAACTCTTCCAAAGATAGACAAAGAACACGTCCATACCTTTGACAAGTATATCTATGACAAGACCGGACATTACAAAGTATGCAGTGAATGTGAGGAAAAAGAAAACGATGTCCAGACGCCGCATACTATGAGCGAATATGTGAATGACACCGCAAACGGAAATCATTACAGAGAGTGTGAAGTCTGCGGATATAAAGAGATCGGAAGCCATGAACATGAAGCAGAAAACTATGACTGCACACAGCCGCTTTGTTGTAAAGATTGCGGCGCAGTTGTCGTAGAAGCCTGCGAGACCCATAACTTCTCCGGACGTGTAACAAGTGTGGATGATGGTCACGTGACAGCATGTATCAACCGGAATTGTAAGGTTACAAGTCCGGTAGCACCGCACAGCGGCGGTATGGCAACCTGTACAAACGGCGCGCATTGTGAAGTGTGCGGTGAAGAATATACGGTTTCAAATCCAAATAATCATGCAGGCGGCACAGAACTTCGGAATCAGAAAAATGCAACCAAGGAAGAAGAGGGCTACACAGGCGATGTTTACTGTCTTGGCTGTGATAAGGTTATCACCAAAGGTGAAGTGATCGAGAAACTTCCGGAAGACCATGAGCATGTATTTGGCGATTGGATTTCCGATACCGTTCATCATTGGAAGAGTTGTGAGTGTGGAGACATTGCGGAAAAGGCGGAGCATACATATAAGAATGGCTCATGTACCGTATGTGGCGCAGTCGATCCGGATTATAACAACATTGATATGCTTAT
Organism: uncultured Lachnospiraceae bacterium; assembly: GCA_947631605.1. Lineage (GTDB taxonomy): Bacteria > Bacillota > Clostridia > Lachnospirales > Lachnospiraceae > CANRMC01. The sequence continues at coordinate 20,963 of CANRMC010000012.1, read as the reverse complement.
CGATGAAGAACATGGCATATCTGCAACACCGGAAGATAACAGCGGCGCTTATCATGGGATTCAATTGGTAGTTGATACGATTACGGAGGCAATGCCGGAATTATATGCGCAGGTAGAGGCAAGTGTTGGCAAGGTGTTCGCAACCTATCTGCCGCTGGACATTAAGCTTATTGATACAGAATCCGGTGAGACAGTAGATGCAAAGGGCAAGCTGACGGTCAAGGTTCCGGTACCGAGCGGCTGGCTTGCATCAGATACGAAAGTTTATTACGTCAATGCTGACGGTATGACGGCGCTTGCCACAACGCCATTGGAGGACGGTGCATATGTAACATTTACGGCGGAACATTTCAGTGTTTATGTCCTTGTGAATGTTGCCAGTAAATTGGAAACGCATGAACATAAATATGGGGATTGGAAGTCGGACGCTACATATCATTGGAAAGAATGTGAATGTGGCGAAATTGCCGATAAAGCAGAGCATACTTACGAAAACGGAAAATGTACGGTATGTAACGCAGCCGATCCGAATTATAGCACTGCTACAGAACAGAAGGATACAACGAAACCAGCGGATGTTACAAACCCGGATGACACAACAAATGTTGAAACGCAGGACAAAACCGATTCTCCGAAGACCGGAGATGAGTCCGGTGTTGCATGGCTGCTTGCTCTCGGTATGATTTCCCTGTGCGGCATGTGTATGATATTCGGTAAGAAGAAGTACAGAGGGTAAGAGTTATTGTACAAAAATAACAATAGCTGCCAGAATTTTCTAACATGAAATATGGCAAATCATATTGACGGCATCAGGGGGTTATGTATTATATTATAATAAAGACGTGGAGGATTTTGCGTCTGAATATGTAAAACAATTATCTGCGGATATGCGCTCTTTGCATTGGTAACGCAGAAACAAAGAAAGGAGACGCTTATGAAAAGAAAATGGTTATTGCCTGTGAGCATACTCCTCTGCATTATCTTGCTATTGCCTGCCACAGGTGTGTCGGCGGCTGAACCGTCGTCAAATGGAGTAACAGAAAAGCAACCGTGGGATGACTATGATTGTACGGAAAAGGGACATTATTACCGAGGCAGTGGTTATCTTGCTCCGGATCCGGATGAGCCGGAAACAAAATTCCGCCGTTCCCCATATGCGGAGTATTATGAGGAAACGTGCGGGTATACAGCAGGTTATGAAGTTTATCAGTACTGCTGGGCTTGTAAGAAATGGATTAAAGCCGAGAAACTTGAGGAAATTTATGCACGTGAGCAGGACACATTTAAAGACTGCATGAGCAAACTCCGCACCAAGAAGTCAGATTCTGAGGAGCATGTTTGGGAAGCTGCAGAAACACCTGCTACCTGTACGAAAGCAGGAAGTAAATATCAGGTATGCAAGAATTGTGGTGCGAAGCAGGATATTCAGGAAATTCCAAAATTGGGACATAATTATCAGTGGGAAGAGTTTCCATCAGATGACTGCACTGAGCCGGGAGTAAAGAAATTTACCTGTACAAGGTGCGGTGATGTCGCTCGGACAGAAACCGTTCCTTCCCTTGCCGAAAAGCATACTTGGGAATCCGGTACTGAAGACGGATGGGTGCCTGTATTGGGGAACGAACCTACCTGCTATCGGGAAGGTGAACTGATCCGTCGCTGTACAGTATGTGGTCTGACAGAGAAGAAAGCCGGAACGAAGAAAGAACATCAGCCTGAGGAAAGCAAAGATGACTGTACAAAGCTTGTTTGCAAGGTTTGCGGTGCCGACATGGGACTGAGCGGCAAGGAACATGAGATGGAATGGGAAGCTGTAGGCGCACAGGATGCAACCGGCTTACATATCGGTTCCTGCAAGAACTGTCGTTATACCGTTCGTGAGGGGCATACGACTGTATGCAGTGATGACTGTACTAAGAGTTACACATGTGAAAAATGCGGCGTTACGCTTGTTACCGGAAACAGTGAGCACAATAAATATCCGCTGTTTAACGAAAACAACAGTCCATATTGGAACGCAAAAGATAACGGCGACGGCACCCATACAAGAATCTGTTCAAATGTCGGCTGCAATCAACTGACGGGAGTTACGCTTGCGCATAAAGATGCAGATAACGATGGCAAGTGTGATGAATGCGGTGGTGAAGTAGAGCCGGGAAAAACCGAACCTCCGACAACCGAAGAGGGTTCCGGCGATGGCGAGAGTGAAAAAAATCCGCCGGAAGAAGATAAGGACAAAGAAGATCCTAGTGCAACGGTGACTTTTAATTTTGCCAATGGCGAGATTATAATCGAAATGCCAAATGGCAGGGAAGTGACAGTCTCGGCAACCAATATCACAGAAATAAGTAAATTTGTAAGAAAGGTAATTCAGAAGCTGTTCACTGAGTTTGTGATTTATGATATAACAATTACCATAGATGACGTTGTTGTCCAGCCGGATGGAACGGTTAAAGTTTATATCAAGCTGCCGGCGGGCTGGGAAGATGTAACGGTATATCATATTGACGGCGATAAGATGATTGCGATGCCGACTACAGTGGAGAACGGGTATGCAGTATTTACCACCACACATTTCAGCGTCTACGCACTTGTGAACAATAAATCTGCAGTCACAGCTCCTGAAACAGATGAAACAAAGAATGACGGAAAAGAAGCTGACATAACAAAAACGGAAGTTACGAAGACGGATATTCTTACGGCTGCTGCTCCGGAGTCGGATGTTCTTACGGATGCCGCTCCGAAGACGGATGATGAAGCCGATGTAGCAATGATGGCTGTCCTCGGAATGATTTCCCTGTGCGGCATGTGCTTGGTACTCGGTAAAAAGAAGTACAAACATTAAAAGAATAATAAAATGAAAAGCATTGCTCCTCTGTCCGGACAGTGAATAAACGTCGGGCGGAGGAGCAATTTTGATTTGATATAAGCAGAACCTAATTCTGATTAGGGAAACCTTGCTTATCGCTTCTCCAAGTGGTATGATGTTTATGATTATATCAATTTGATGAGAGGTTACGATATGGCGAAAAAAAATCTTGCCATTCTATTTGGCGGCTGCTCCTCCGAGCATGAAGTTTCCTGCGTTTCTGCGGCGACGGTGATCAAAGCGGTAAACAGAGAACATTACAATGTTTATCTGATCGGAATTACAAAAGAAGGACACTGGCTTCTGGTGGATTCGGTATCGGAAGTGGAAGACGGCACATGGAGAAACAGTAAGAAGCAGGTATTGATTTCTCCGGATACAAAAAAAGAAATGCTGGTTATAGAGGATGGAAATTATACTTCCATACCGGTTGATTGTGCGTTCCCGGTTCTTCATGGTCTGTTTGGTGAAGACGGAACGATCCAGGGGCTGTTTGAAATGGCGCATATCCCGTATGTGGGCTGCGGGACCTTGTCTTCTGCGGTAGCCATGGATAAATTCTTTACGAAAGTCATTGTGGCGGCTCTTCCGGTAGAACAGGCGGCTTTTGTTCCTGTCAGGAGCTATGAATTGAAAGATATGGACGTGGTAGTTTCAAGGATTGAAAGCGCAAGAAGTTATCCGGTATTCATCAAACCGTCCAATGCGGGATCCTCCAAGGGAGTTTCCAAAGCAGCAAACAGAGAGGAACTGATCGCAGGATTAAAAGAAGCAGCCAGACATGATACCAAGATTCTGGTAGAAGAAGCCATAGTAGGGCGGGAACTGGAATGTGCCGTATTCGGTCATGACGACAATGTTGTTGCTTCCGGAGTAGGAGAAATCCTTGCGGCAGCAGAATTCTATGATTATGATGCAAAATATAACAACGCGGATTCCGGCACAGTCATAAATCCACAGCTTCCGGAAGGAAAAGCAGAGGAAATCCGGCAGAAGGCGGTACAGATATTTAAAGCGATCGACGGGTTTGGTCTTTCCCGTGTGGATTTCTTCCTGGAAAATGAAACAAATCGTGTGATTTTCAATGAGATCAATACGATACCGGGGCATACCGCGATCAGTATGTATCCGATGCTGATGCAGGATGCCGGATATGAACTGGGTGATTATATAGAGAAATTAATAGAAATGGCATGGGAGAGGCATGAATATGGAGCATAATTCTGCAATTGGCGTCTTTGATTCCGGTGTCGGCGGACTGACGGTGGTACGGGAGATCATGCGCCAGCTTCCAAATGAAAATGTAGTATATTTTGGCGATACGGCAAGGGTTCCTTACGGAAGCAAATCCAAACAGACGGTATTAAAGTATTCCCGTCAGATTATCCGTTTTCTGATGACAAAAAATGTGAAAGCGATCGTTGTGGCTTGTAATACCGCGAGCGCACTGGCGCTTCCGGAACTTCGCCCGGAGATTTCCGTTCCGATTATCGGCGTGGTAAGACCGGGTGCAAAGATGGCGGTTTCCCTGACGGAAACGAAAAATATCGGCGTCATCGGTACGGAAGCGACCGTAAAATCCGGCATTTATACCAGATACATAAGAGAGCTGACGAAGGAGGTTACCGTTGTCAGCAAGGCATGTCCTTTGTTTGTTCCTCTGGTTGAAGAAGGTCTTTTGGAAGACCGGATCACCGACGATATGGTGGATCGGTATTTATCGGAAATGAAAGCCTATAACGTGGATTCCTTAGTACTGGGCTGTACCCATTATCCTCTTATCACCAATGCGATCAAACGTTATATGGGAGAAAATGTAAAACTGATAAATCCCGCCTATGAAACAACCAAAGAATTAAAGAATATGATGCGTGAAGAAGGGATCCTGAATCAGGACAGCGCGCCGGCAGTTTATGAATTCTATGCCAGCGACGGTGCGGATAAATTCACGACGTTTGCGGACAGGGTTCTGCCGATGCATGTGGATAAGGTGAATATTGTAGATATAGAAAGCTATTAAGTATTGCATGAAACAGTTTGGAAGTTATGAAAAACAGGAAGTAAATATTCGTATCGGCGGACAGATCGACGGTGATGAAGAAATTGTAAACGAAACCAGAGGAATCCTCCAAAAGATAAATGACAAGCTGCATATTTTATATGAGGATCGGTTTGAGGAGGCAGAGGTAACGAAAAATCATATAGTCATAGATTCTTCTGTGGTGCGCATTATGAAACGGGGTTCTGTGCAAATGGATCTGATGTTTGAAGAAGGGCTTATGTTTCATACGGTTTATCAAATGGCGGAGGGAATGCTGCCTGTGGATATTGAGACAGAAAAAATGACCGCCGTATATGAGGATGCAGATATCAGACTGGATATTCGTTATAGGATCAGATTTGAAGGAATGGAGCCTATGGGGAACCATTTGAGAATCCATATCAGCGCCTGAGGAGGAACCGTTGTTTTGAACAGAGACAGAGATATTATGTACGAAAAGCTGTTGGGCGTAAATACGGAACTGGAACAGATCGATTATGACGGCGGGGATTATTTTGCATTTCAAAGCACCGGCTACAGCAGTCTGGAAAAGATATTTGATTCTTTGAGTATGACCTCCTGTGATTCCCTTGTGGATTTTGGCTGCGGCCTGGGAAGGGTTTTATTTTTTGTGAGCCACCGGTATATGTGCAGGGTGACCGGCGTAGAGTACCAGCCGGAGCTCTATGAAAAGCTTCTGGACAATGAGGCATACTATCACGTAAGATTTGGGGGACAGCGGGAGAAATTCACGCTGCTGAATCAGAAAGCGGAAGAATACGAAATTAAACCTGCGGATAATTATTTTTATTTTTTCAATCCGTTTAAAGAAATGATCCTGGATTCCATTATAGGAAATATTTTAAGCTCCCTTCAGGAAAATCCGAGGAAGATTTATCTGATCTTTTATTACTGCACTCCGGAATATATAGCCGCCATGCGGAAATATCCGTTTCGGTTAAAACAGGCGATCCGGCTCAATGCTTATTATCTGGATCCGGATGAAAAATGCTATATTTATACGAATGATGTTTCCTGAGAACGAAATTCTTTAGAAAGAACAAGGAAAGAACAAATACCGATGATAAGAGCGGCTGCCATTATGACGGCTGCTTTTATATTGCTGTCCAGTAAAATGTCCGGCACCAGATAGGCGCTGAGGTTGATGATGGCATGGAGCAGAACGGAAGGCACCAGAGAATCGGTTTTAATCACAAGGAAACCGAAGAAAAGTCCGAATAGGAATGCGTAAGCGCCCTGAATGATATTTCCATGATAGATAGCAAAGAGGAGAGCCTGAAAGATGACTGCTAACCAAAGAGGCATGGCTTTTTTTGCATAGCGCAGCGTAAGACCGCGGAAAATGATCTCTTCGGCGAGAGGAGCGACAAGGGCAACGGATAGAATTGTAAGGAACGAAACGCCGCTTCCCGCCATACTGTCGATCAGATCCTGATAGGAAGTAAATGCTTTCGGAAAGATATTGGAGCAGAGCATAAGAACAGCGCTTACAAAAAGCTGCATGGCATATCCCAAAATAACATACAGGATCAGATAGAGCGGGGTACACATGGAGGATATTTTCTTTTCCCTGAATCTCTGATAATCTTTTTTTGTCGGATTGCAGAAAAAGGTATGGTACCAGAAACCGAAGATTATCAGGAATAAGGTAAAACGGGTCAGGCTGATGATTCCTGCATAGAGGGGAGAACTCATCAGATAAGACATAACGTTAAAGGCTCCGGAAGGCGCGTCCTGCGACGCACTCCCAGAGCCGTTATCTATCATCGAAATCAGAGCAAAGGATGCAAAGAATGCAACAGTCTGCAGAATATAAGAAGCCAGAACCGGAATAAATGAGAGAATGAGATTCGGCAGGATATTCTGTTGTTCATTCTGTTTTTTCTTTGTATCCATGGGAAACTCCTCGTTTCTTATAGAAATATCAGTCTACGATCTTCTTTGCCCGTTCCTCATCCTTCTTTTGTTTTTGTTTCTCTTTCTTAATTTCTTCTTTTGATTTCTTGTTTGCTATCTCAGCGGAAAGCTGCTTCTGATATTCTGCCTGCTGTTTACGCAGTTTCTCACGGAATGTCTTTTTCTTTTTGGTATCGGTCTCTTCGGCGGCGCCCTTCTTCTTGTTGCGGATGCTCTTTACGCTTACCAGATAGATACCGCTTACCATAGCCTTTACTTCGCCTCTTGTCGGAACGTCGTCAAATATGGCGTCGTCGCAGATCAATGTGGTGATCTGTGGTCCGACCTTTGCTTTTACGACCGGAAGCTTTGCTTTTTGGTATCGCTTCGGGGTCTGTTCCATGACGACCTTGGGTAGGTTCGCGTCTTTCATCGGCATGATCTTTTTATCAATGATCAGCATGGTTACCGGCTGTGCGGCTTCCATCATCTGTTCCTTCTGTGCAACCTGTTTTTTCTGCAGTTTGTTGCCCAGTATGTAGAGTACGACAAGAATCGCGATAATGACCGCCATTACTATGCCGAATATTGCCCATCCATTCATTCTTTTTCCTCCAAATTAACCGTTTATTTCCTGTTTATGAGAAGCCAGCATTGCTTCCAGCTGTTCCGGAATGGAAGCATAATACTCTTTCCGTTCTGCGGGAGCAAGCTCCGCCGGATATACCGGCTTGGCAAATTCAATAATGACTTTCCGTTTCCAGATGAAATGAAATTTATTCGCTTCAAAGATCCGGTCAAATCCGGTGAGCGCCATCAGGACGATCGGGGATTTAGACTTTTCCGCCATCCGATAACCGCCTTCTTTGAAAGGAAGGAGCGTATCCCCATGATTTCTGGTGCCCTCCGGAAAAAGTCCGAGAGAAAGTCCTTCTTTCATGAACTGTATACCTTGATTGATACTTTTCAATCCTTCTTTTACATTGTCGCGGTCAAGGAAGAGACATCCCATATCCGTCATATAGAGATTGAGAAGCGGGTATTTCAAAAATTCTTTTTTTGCGACAAAGCCGACCGGTCCCTTCGCTAAAGTCTGTGAGACAATGATATCGAAATAACTTCTGTGGTTTCCCACATATAGAACCGCCGTATCATCCGGAATATTTTCCCTGCCTCTTACTTCCACTTTGGTGCCTGCCAGAAAGATCAGGGATTTAAAATATCCTCGGATATAACGAAAGCTTTTCTGCCACGCCTTTTTTTGATCCTTTTTGGCAAGGGATTTGAAATACAGGTGGACCGGAAGCGAGAAGATCATTCCCAGAACCGCCCAGGGGAGTACAATAAAAATTCTCATATCGTTTCCTTTATCTGCCGAACATTTTGGCAGTTTCAAATAGTCTTGATGAGAGGTGCTCAGTCAGCGCCTCCTGTTTATAACGCCATGACCAGTTGCCTTCTCCGACGCCCGGTTTGTTGAATCTAGCCCAAGAATCCAGTTCCAGCACATCCTGCATAGGAACGATCGCCATATTGGCAACGGAGCCGAAGCAGGCGCGGATAAATACCCAGCAGATGTCGCTTGCGTCTGTGCTGTAGTATCGGCGGAGCTTGTCTTTGGAAGCTTCGAAAGCGTTTTTATACCAGCCGAGCGTTGTATCGTTATCATGGGTTCCGGTATAGCATACGCAGTTACGGATATGATTATGAGGCAGGAAGTTATTTTCGTTCGGATTTTCAAATGCGAACTGAAGGATCTTCATGCCCGGGAAGCCGAATCTGTCCCGAAGTTCGATGACAGAATGGTCGATCTCGCCCAGATCTTCCGCAATGATCGGTATATGATAACCAAGAGTTGCTTCCAATGTGGTAAAAAAGTTGAGACCCGGCGCTTCCATCCATTCGCCGTTTACTGCCGTTTCCTCACCATAAGGTACTGCCCAGAATTTATCGAAACCGCGGAAATGGTCGATCCTCAGATAATCCGTAAGCGTCAGTTGATGACGGATTCTGCTGAACCACCAATCGTAGCCGGTTTTTGTATGCTCCTCCCAGTTATAAAGAGGATTTCCCCATAACTGTCCGGTTGTCGAGAAATAATCCGGCGGAACGCCTGCAACAACGGTCGGATAACCTTCGCTGTCAAGGAGGAACAGTTCGTTATGTACCCAGACGTCCACGCTGTCCCATGCAACAAAGATCGGAATATCGCCGATGATGGAAATTCCTCGCTCATTTGCATATTCTTTCAGTTTCATCCATTCATAATAGAAAAGGAATTGGATGAACTTATAATATCCGATTTCCGGCTGAAGTTTTTTCAGCCATTTTTTTCTCTCTGCGGCAGTTGGATGCTTCAGGGAATCTTCCCACATATACCATGGCTGTCCGTCGTGATAATCTTTGCCTGCCATGAAAAGCGCATAGTCTTCCAGCCAGTCCGTATTCTGGATGAAATCGTTGTATTCTTTCATTAAATCGGCATTTGAGGAAAAACCGTCAGTAATTTCACTGTCTGTCATTCTTTCATATGCCTTGTGGAGAAGTCCGGATTTGAAGAGGATCACATCGCCGTAACAGATATCTTCCGGGTTCCATTGCGGCATATCATAAAAGTCACTGTCATACAAAAGATTCAGTTCCCGCAGATGGTCGATGCTGATGATATATGGCTGCCCTGCAAAAGATGAGAACGGCTGATACGGAGAGTCGCCGAAGCCGGTATGTCCAAGTGGCAGAACCTGCCAGATCGTCATTCCGGATTTGGACAGGAAATCGATAAAATCATAGGCACCTTTCCCTAAATCTCCGATTCCATAGGGACCGGGAAAAGATGTAGGATGAAGCAGAATCCCGGCGTCTCGTTTTGGCCGCTGTTCTGCGCTGTTATTGTCTAACATAATAAGTCCTCCTAAGGTTAACACTGTTTTTCATTATACAAAAAACATATAGAAAATACAAGAAAATTCATGACTCGGAACAGGAAAATGCGCGGCAGACATTGGCGAGCGGAAGCCCCACTACATTATTGTAATCGCCGTTTATGTTTCGGATAAATCTGGCGCCCAGTCCCTGAATCCCATAACTTCCAGCTTTATCCATGGGTTCGCCGGTACTGATGTACCAATTTATATCTTCTGCTGACATTGGATAGAAATAAACTTCAGTTTCCGTAACATCAGAAACGGAATGAAGTTCTGCAAGGCTTCCGCAGCTTTTTTCCTCCAGTGTTATGACAGAGTAGCCGGTAAAAACCTGATGACAGGAGCCGGAAAGACGGGAAAGCATTCGAAAGGCGTCTTCTTTATCGTTTGGCTTGCCGAAAATCTCGTTTTCCAGAGAAACCAGAGTATCGGCTGCAAGAATTTTTGTAACCAGATATCTGCCGGACAGGTGCGAGGAGAGGTCTTTTCCCTCCGCTGCCTGTTTGATCATTAGATCCCGGACCGCAGCCGCTTTTCTTTTTGCCAGCTCTTTTGCGATATGTCCCGGCGTGATGTCTTTTTGCGCATGAAGCTCCTGAAGGATATGGGATTCGTCGATATCCGCCGGAAGTACCGAAAATGTATACCCCGCCTGCTTTAAAAGCTCCGAACGCCGCGGGGAATTGCTGGCAAGGATCAGATGAAAATTCTGAATACAATTAGTTGTATAACTCATACAGCCTCCGGAATACAGGAATGGAACGCTCAACCATTTCCGTTGTTACGCAATAAGATATCCGGAAATGCCCCGGACATTCAAAACTGTCGCCCGGCACGATGATAAGATCCAGTTCTTTTGCTGCCCGCCAGCAGAATTCATTGGCATCCGGAATCAGGGATTGCGGGAACATATAAAACGTTCCATTCGGTTCTACGCATTTATAACCGATCGCAGTCAGTTCTTTATATAGAATATTTTTATTGGTTTCATATATAGATACATCGCTTGTTTCGTCCAGTACCTTTTCGACGGCAAGCTGAATAATGGACGGCGGGCAGTTATGTCCGGTGAAACGGGAAATCTGTCCGCACATAGGCACAATGTCGTCCGCATTTTTTGCTTTTGGATTGACAGCAACATATCCGATACGTTCTCCCGGTATGGAAAGGGATTTACTGAAAGAATAGCAGCAGATGGAATTATCATAATGCGCGGATATATATGGAGAATCTGCGTTAGCGAAAATGATTTCCCGGTACGGTTCATCCGAAAGCAGGAAAATCTCATGCCCGTATTCTTTCTGCTTCTGATTAAGGATCGAAGCCAGACGGTCAATAGTCTCCGTCGTATATACAATGCCCGACGGATTGTTCGGGGAATTAATGATAACAGCCGCTACTTTTTCGTTCATCATTTCTTCAAAAGCTTCGAAGTTGATCTGGAAAGAAGTAATATCTGCCGGCACGACCTTTAATTCCGCGCCGCAGCCGGTAATATACGGAATGTATTCCGGAAAATAAGGCGCAAATGTGAGAACTTCGTCCCCTTCTCCGGCAACACAGCGGATGGCGTGGGCAATAGCGCCCGCCGCGCCTGTGGTTGGGAAAATATGTTTCGCCTCATAATTCATGCCGAACCGGCGGTTGAGGGAAGCGGCAATGGCTTCTCTGGTGGAATCAATGCCCAAAGTCGGACTGTAACCATGCAGTGCTACAGGGTTTTCGTTCTGAAGCAGCTCGATCATTGTTTCCGTAAAATGGTCCGGCGCCGGAACGGAAGGATTTCCCAATGAGAAATTATAAACGTTCTCCGGTCCTACAACCTTTGCGCGTTCCATACTGTAAGCAAAAAAATGACGAATGACGGACGGTCTGCCAGTCATTTCCTTATAAAATTCTGAAATCATATCGTGCCTCCTGATTGATTTTTCGATACTGTGGAATGTTTATCAAATATGATATGATTATAGAATATGAGAAGACAAAAAACAAGTGGTAACAAACCGGGGAGGGGTGGTTACCACTTGTTATGAGGGGAGAGAGGATTCAAATATATGAAAAGCTCTACTTCATAATATAGTACAGATATATTGTGTCTAAAGTATGAACAAACTGTAAAATATGGAGAATTTTGTTGAAAAATATTAGATACTGTATAATTATCGAATTTGTTGTCGGAAGAATAAATTGACATTGGTTCCGAACTTGGTTACACTGACTCTAAGAATGAAACGGCAGGGTGAAGAAAAATGAGAATATTTGAGACACATGCGCATTATGATGATGAAGCGTTTGACAGCGACCGGAATGAACTTTTGCGAAACTTTCCCGAACAGGGCATCTGCAGAGTCGTAAATATCGGCTCCAATATGGAAAGCTCCCGCAATACAGTACGTCTGACCGAAGAATATGACTTTTTTTACGGCGCGGTTGGCGTACATCCTTCCGATACCGGCAATCTGTCGGAAGCGGATATTGGAGAACTTTGTCAGATGACAAAATCCGACAAAATAGTTGCGATCGGTGAGATCGGGTTGGATTATCATTATGATGAACCGGAACGAACCGTTCAGCAGAGATGGTTTATCAGACAGGCGGAACTTGCCAGGGAATTAAACCTTCCGATCGTGGTCCATAGCAGGGATGCGGCGGAGGATACGCTCCGGATCATGAAGGAGTTCCATGCGGAGGAGATCGGCGGCGTTATCCATTGCTATTCGTATTCGAAGGAATTGGCAAAGGAATTTCTTGATATGGGATTTTATTTTGGAATCGGCGGTGTTCTGACATTTCAGAATGCCAGAAAACTAGTAGAAACGGTAGAGTATCTTCCGCTTGACCGCATTGTGCTGGAAACGGACAGTCCGTATCTTGCTCCTGTTCCATACAGGGGAAAGAGAAATACCTCACTTTACCTTTTATATGTGCTTCGTAAAATTGCGGAACTGAAAGGAATTTCCGAGGAAGAAGCTGCGGAGATCACTTATGAAAACGCCTGCAGGCTGTATTGTCTGACATAGGCGACAGACCGGAAAATGGAGAAAGATATGATCGATGAGTCAAAAAAACTGAGTAATCCCCAAGTGACAATACAGACAATCCGGAAGTATCACTTTGCTTTTCAGAAAAAGTTCGGACAGAATTTTTTAATTGACAGTCATGTGATCCATAAGATCATGGAAGCGGCTGAAATTACGAAACAGGATGTGGTACTGGAGATCGGACCGGGGATTGGAACGATGACACAATATCTGGCGGAACAGGCAGGAAGGGTTTATGCGGTAGAAATTGACAAAAACCTGATCCCGGTCTTAGAAGAAACACTCGCTCCTTATGATAATGTGACAATCGTGAATCAGGACATTTTAAAAGTGGATATTCCGAAACTGGTGGGAGAAAAAAAGATCAAAATAGTTGCAAATCTTCCATACTATATAACCACGCCGATCATTATGGGTTTATTCGAAAATCATATTCCGGCGGAAGCTGTCACTGTTATGGTACAGAAAGAAGTTGCGGAAAGGATGCAGGCGAAACCGGGAACGAAGGATTATGGCGCCCTGTCGCTGGCAGTACAATATTATGCTTCGCCTTATATTGCAGCCAATGTACCGCCGAACTGTTTTATTCCCCGGCCGAATGTCGGCTCGGCAGTGATAAAGCTGACAGCTTATGCATCACCGCCGGTTTCCGTAATTGATGAAAAACTTATGTTCCGTCTGATCCGTGCGTCCTTTAACCAGAGAAGAAAAACGTTAGTGAACGGTATCCGGAATTCGGGGGAACTGTCATTTACGAAAGAAGAAGTGGAGCAGGCGCTTTCCGCAGTGGGACTTTCACCAAATGTGCGGGGAGAAACCATGAGCCTTCGGCAATTTGCCGCTTTTTCCGATGAATTAACGAAACGGATGTAGTCATATTTAACCTTCACGCTGAATATAATTGAAATAATGGATTGTGCACTGGCGCTGAGAGAAAACGGCTGTGTCAGAGTACCGGTTATCAACATGGAAGAGTGAGGGTTATACGATGGTGCAGAGCAGATTTGTTTCTTATATTTACAGATACGGAAAAAATGATATAAAAGAACAGAATACCGGATTTATCAAGGTTCAGAGGATCAGCCGGGAAAATTTAAGATGCCGGATACATATTAATGTGCGGGATATGGCAAGGACCGGTCAGGTGCACTGTAATATTTATCTGTTTGGGAGAAAAGAAAATCACGGCTGGTTCCGAAGTCTTTTGGGTGAATGTCTGATCTGCAGCGGTTTGGGCGAGCTGGAGCTGGATACCGCATGGGATCATGTAACAGAAGACGACGTCTCTATGGAAGATTGCCATGGCGTCATTCTTTCCTGTGATGACGGTGCGATTTATGCTTCCGACTGGCAGGAAGATTCTGTCGAACCGGCAAAAATACTAATTCTGTCCCAGAGTATGCCCGTTCAAGAAAAAGAGACAGCGCTTTCGGATGGAGGGAATGCTGTTCGGCCGGAGCTGCCGGAAGAAAGTAAGCCTCGGAAAGAAACGGCTCCGGAAACAGACAGGATGCAGGAAGAAACGGCGTCGGAAGAAGATAAGCCGCAGAAAGAAACGGCACCGGAAACAGGCAGAATGCAGGAAGAGGCGGAACCGGATAAGCAACAGAAAGAGATGACACAAATAGATGACCGGGCAGTGGCAGAGAATTCTGAGACGCAGGAAAATGAAAGAGAAAACAGACCGGCGGAAGAAGCGGAGAATGAATGGACCGCTGAGGCGGTGAGCCAGGCTGCGGCAGAGCAGGAGGCAGCGGCCGGGAAAACAGACTATTGCAGGGCGCTGCTGGATAGCTGCCAGAAACTGGATACCATTGATGACAGTCGTATTTTGGAATGCGTAAAGATCGAACCGCAGGATATCGGAAAAATGGCGATGTCCAACTGGTCGCTTGGAACCAATAGTTTTCTTTCTCATGGCCACTATAATTATAAACATCTCATGCTGGGACGCATCCAGTTTGGGAAGATGCAGGAACGGTATGTGCTGGGAGTTCCCGGCGTGTATACGAATAAAGAAAAGTACCTTGCGAATATGTTCGGGTTCCACGTTTTTATACCGGCGCGTACAACCAGAGTGCTGACAGGGTGCTTCGGTTACTGGGTAGTGGAAGTAAAGAATTAAAAGAAATACCGGAATGAGGAAATTATGTCAGAAGATGAAAGATTTATGAAGCAGGCGTTAAGCCTTGCAAAAAAAGCATATGAAAACGGGGATGTGCCGATAGGATGCGTGATCGTATATGAAGGGAAGGTGATCGGCAGGGGTTATAACCGGAGAAATAAAGACCGGACAAGCCTTGCCCATGCTGAAATCCTCGCAATCCGCAAGGCTTCTAAGGCAATCGGCGACTGGAGGCTGGAAAAATGCCGGATGTATATAACGCTGGAACCCTGTCAGATGTGTTCCGGCGCGATCCTGCAGTCGCGGATTCCGGAGGTTGTGATCGGATGCATGAATCCGAAGGCCGGTTGTGCGGGTTCTGTGATCAATCTGCTGGATATGCCGGGGTTTAACCATAGGGTTTCTGTTACAAAAGGGATCTGTGAAGAAGCGTGTTCGCAGCTTCTGAAACAGTTTTTTGCAGAACTCCGTATACAGAAGAAGAAAGAGAAAGAAGAAGGAAAATAATCTTGACGTTCGGTTATATCTTCGTTATACTGTTAGCACTGAGATTTTCAGTATTTCTTTGTTTTAAAACTTCCGTGCAGCCGGGGAGTTAGCGGTGCCCTGTACCTGCAATCCGCTATAGCAGGGGTGATGGTCGGCCTCGGGTTGATTTTTTTAGAGCTGCCCTTGGTAAGTGATGTTGATATTCGGGTCTTGCGCGACGGAACTCTATGAACCGTGTCAGGTCGGGAACGAAGCAGCACTAAGTAGAACCTTTCGGGCGCCGCAAGGCAGCCTGGGTTGAGTTAACTGCCAAGGTAACGTCTGGGAGAACTTCACAAAGCTGGCCGCACGGATTATTTTTTTCAAGTATTCCGCATAAAATATAAAAAAGTTATAGAATTATTCCTTAAAAAGTGTTATCATAGATTCGCATAGTATTTTTTCACAAAACATAAATGAGAGGCGAACAAGATGAACTACTCGGAAGTAATTGAGTTTGTTAAAACTAAAACCTCTGAAAATGGCAGACCGCCGAATTATCCGTTTCGAAGCCGTTTTGATCATACGATGCGGGTATATCGATGGGCGATCAAGCTTCAGGCAAAGCTGGGCGGGGACTTGGATATCATTGTTCTGGCCGCGCTTCTGCACGACATCGGCTGGGATGATAAGCGTCCCCATGGCGAGGTAGGAGCTGAGATTGCTGTTGAATATCTGGACAGTATCGGTGTGGAACCGGAGAAGATTAAGCGGATTGGTGAGATAATCATGATGCATTCGGATAAGGATACAAAGCGGGAATTGTCGCTCGAATGTAAAATTGTCATGGATGCAGATCTGCTGGATGAGGTTGGCGCCGTCGGTATTCTCTGGGATGCAATGGCAACAGCCATCGGTGATGAACCGAGTTACAAGAAAGCATATTACAGGATCAAGAATTTCTACCGGATCAATAAGCCGAAGATCAGAAGATGCAAAACGGATCCCGGCAGAACGGAATATGCGAAGCGTATGCAGATGATAGAGAATTATATTTACCAATTAGAAAGAGAATTATTTTAGAGGTGATGAGATATGTTTAATAAAATTTGTAAAGTTGTTTTAGGTATTGTAATTGCAGCCGTTGTTTTATTCGGTGTATATAAGATCCTGCCGGGACAGTTCAGTGGCGTTATCCACCAGTTCTTTCAGGAACTGACCGATAAGAACGCAAAGAAGATCATTGAAGTATATTCCGGAGCAAATGTACCGGATCATAAGGGTGTTACATTCAAGGCAATGCTGGTTGAGAACGGTTCTAACCCATCCTGGTATGTTGAGGAAGTCAGCGAATCAGCCGGCACATACAAAGTACATGCAAATGCATACAAGGTAACTCTGGAAATGGAGAAGCCGGATGGCGGTGACAGCAATAAAGTATATACAAGAGCTCATGTTGAAATCGTTATGGATGTTACCTATTCATCAGAAAAGGCAACCATTGACAGTATATCGGTTTATATTAATGATGAACTTCAGGATGATTTCTATGAGAAGGCTGCATTTGATGTAATGTGTAAGAATGTACAGCAATAAAATATGATATTAAAAAATCCCGGAACGCTGAAAAAGCAGTTCCGGGATTTTTTATTTTGAATTCATGAAGCGGAGGAAGTTTCTTACGCTTCAGAAAGCTTCTTAATGTGCTCGTTTGCAAGATCATCAATTATGGTTGTGATCATGGTGATGGAGTCCGTCTGACCGCTGTTTTTCATGGCGTTGATATACGGCTCCTTATTCTGTATAACTTCATGGATCGCAGAGATCAACGTGTCGCGGTTCAGGTCTTTATCCTGAATTACCTTGCTGTATCCGCTCTTTTCAAAGGACGCAGCGTTTAAGATCTGATCGCCGCGGCTTGCCTCCGCAGAAAGAGGTATCAGGATATTCGGCTTCTTAAGAGCCAGAAGTTCGCAGATAGCATTGGCTCCGGCTCTGGAAACGATAACGTCACAAAGTGCAAGCATACTGCTTAATTCCTTTTTCACATAATCAAACTGGGCATAACCTTTTTTACCTGTATATTCAGAATTTGTCTTATCTTTTCCACAGATATGAATGACATTATATTCCGTAAGCAGCTCATCGAGACAGGACCAGATGGCTTCGTTAATATTTGCGCTGCCCGTACTGCCGCCGACGATAAGAATGGTCGGGCGTACTTCGGTAAATCCGCAGAAAGTCATGGCGTCCGCAGCATTTCCGTTAAAAAGCTCCTGACGGATCGGCGTTCCGGTTACAACAGCCTTTCCTTCCGGAAGAGCCTCCAGGGTTTCCGGGAAATTGCAGCAGACTTTTGTAGCGTCCGGAAGCGCAATTTTATTTGCCAGTCCCGGAGACATATCCGATTCGTGGATGACTACGGGAATCTTTTTATGATGTGCCGCCAGTACTACAGGGACGCTGACGAATCCTCCTTTGGAGAATACCACGTCCGGTTTCAGTTTCTTCATTAACTTCACAGCATCTCCATATCCTTTGATAACACGAAAAGGATCAGAAAAATTTTTAAGAGAAAAATAACGCCGGAATTTGCCGGAGGAAATCCCGTAATATGGTATGCCGAGGTCCTCAATCAGCTTTTTCTCAATGCCTGTATAGGTTCCGATGTAATGAATCTCATAATCCATTTCCTGAAGCTTCGGAATCAGGGCGATATTTGGTGTGACATGACCGGCAGTGCCTCCGCCCGTCAAAACGATTCGTTTCATAAGAACCTCCTGATGATCATTGTTATTTTACAGTTTATTATCCGTAGATACAGAATATCATAAACCTTAAGAATATGAAAGAAAAAATTACCTTCTTAAAATGGGATTTTTGTAGAAATCATAATACTTTTGTCCGGCGATACTTCTTGATTTCTCAAGTTCATGGATTCTATACTTGGCTCATCAAATTTGAAAAGGGGTATGGCTATGTTGGAAAAATTGATTCAGGGAAATGTATTTTTGTACGCAGTATGGGGAATAGGGTTGCTCGGTCTGGTGCTGCAGACGATAATTGCCTTCATTCTTAATTCACATGTGAAAGCTTCCAATCATATGGTTACGACAAAGAAAAAAATATTCAAAGCGATAAGACAGAAAAACGAAGACAACAAAACACTGGGAATCGTGACAAGCGATTATGATGCATTTATCGACCGGTATCTTTACAGAATGAAAGCAGTCGGAATACCTGTTCTTCGGACAGAACAGGTGATGAAGCTTTTCAGACTTGCTGTTCTTATGGTGGCTGCGGGTGGGTTAGTCCTCTCGCTGCGACTAGAAACCCCGGTATATTTTGAAGAGGAGCTGGTGTTAAATGGCGTAATTATCGCTGCATTTTTGGCAGCGTTGGAGAATATAATACCTATTAAGAATAAAATAGGATTGATGAAAGCAAATCTCAAAGACTATCTTCTGAATTCGCAGACGCCGAAAAACGGGCGGCCGAAGGAGCGGGCACAGGAAATCAAAAAAGAAGATCGTGCAGCAAGGGAAAAAGAGACGGAAAAAGGTATTGTACCGATCGACAAGGAACCCGAAGACGATACAGAAGCGGTGCAGAAGCAGGCGGCGGCAACGGTGGTATCAAAGATGTCGGATGAAGAAGTCGAAGTGCTGAGGTTCTTTCTAAGGAAGTATCTGCTTGAATAAGAAAAAAAGAATCCTGCTCATCATATTGACATGCCTTATGGCTGTGAGTACAGCGGGCTGCGGAAAGAGCAGCAAAACAAGGGAGGCTATGTCCTATGATGAAATATCGAATGATAAGAAGGCGTGGTGGTTCAAACGGAATGACGATCATGAACCAAGCGGAGCGGATATGAGTATTCCGCTTGCAGATTATGACGCATATTATTACTACCAGCCGGAGGATGCAAATGACAAGGTGATATATCTTACTTTTGACTGCGGATATGAAAACGGCTATACGGCTGAGATTCTTGACATTCTGAAACGGCAGGATGTAAAAGCGTGTTTTTTTGTTACGCAGACATACATACGAGATAATGTGGAGCTGGTAAAGCGCATGAAAGAAGAAGGGCATCTGGTAGGTAATCATACCATAACCCATCCGTCCATGCCGGATAAGTCCATAGAGGAATTGCAGGAGGAAGTGAATGGCTGTGCAGATTATATGAAAGAAGCAACCGGATACGAAATGGATCCCTTCTTACGGCCGCCGCGCGGCGAATACAGCCAAAGGACGCTTGCATTTACCAAGGACCAGGGATACAAAACTATTTTTTGGAGCATGGCTTTTCTGGATTATGATGTAAATAACCAGCCGGGCTGTCAATATGTGATCGATTATTTTAATAAATATCACCACAGCGGGGCGATTCCTTTGCTGCATAATGTATCCGCTTCGGATACGGAAGCGCTGGAAACGGTCATTGTAAATTTGAAAGGATCCGACTACCGTTTCGGAACGCTGGACGAAATTGGCGGAGAAAAGGCAGAAGAAGAACCGGATACGGAAGAGGAAACCGGTATTTTACGGGAATATTAGGCAATATATACAAAGAATGGAAACTATTTTTGTAAATTTAGTTTCTTGTGCATAAAAACGATTCGTGTTACGATTAAGGAAACTAGAATTCTAATTTTAGTTTCCTTAATTTTTTTGAAAAAATTTGAAAGGACGTGAAGAAAAATGGAGCTAAAGGAAACAATATTAGAAGGCACCATTCAGGTATTTAACCAAAAAGGCCTGAAATTCACGATGGACGATATTGCAAAGACGCTTTCCATGAGCAAAAAAACGATCTATACGGTTTTTGCGGATAAAGAGTCTCTGTTTTATGAAATGGTGGACTATATGTTTGACCGTATCGCTGAGAGCAAAAAACAGATCATTGCAGACGCTTCCCTGACTACGATAGAGAAGATCCGCACCATAATGTGCGTGATGCCGGAAGGATATCGGGATGTGAACTTCCATAGGCTGTTTGAACTGAAGGACCGGTATCCGGAGATTTATAAACAGGTAGAACGGCGACTGGAAACCGGCTGGGAGGAAACAATCACACTGTTGGAACAGGGAATAAAGGAAGGGTGCGTCCGCAACGTACATATCCCTTTGGTTAAAATGATGCTGGAGGCTTCTCTGGAGCAGTTCTTCCAGCGGGATATCCTGATACAGAACGGTATTACATATCTCGACGGGTTAAATGAAGTGGTCGGGATCTTAATGGATGGAATTACCATACAAAAATAAGAATGTAAAAAAGGGGGAAGAAACATGGCAGAAAGATCAAAGGAAATCTTTGGTAATCCGATCGGGGAAGGAACTTACAAAAAGGCTCTCCGTTCGAAAGAAAAGTATGTAAAGAAATTCGGGAATGACGCAGAAGAAAGTTATCCGGTGACGGTATGTAAGAATGAACATATTGGCGATCTTTTGGGCGTCATGGACGTAAAACTCGGCAATCCTTCGGAGGCGGACAGTGAAGGAGAAGGAAATGACGAGAACAAAGGAGAAGGATTTGACGAGAGCAGAGGCCTGATCGTCGGCAACATCCGTATGG
>CANRMC010000011.1 GCA_947631605.1 uncultured Lachnospiraceae bacterium | reverse complement strand
GTATAAGGTTGTCAACCAGATATGTCTTTGTTGTTTCTACCAGAGCCGACAAAGCTGGTTGAATGTCCCTTCCTAAAGCAAGGTTTGCGAGAAAGTTAGATGCAGAGGCTTTCATGGAAGAGAAGGATCCTGATAATGTTTCCGCAGCTTCCTTCGCAGTTGTTCCGGTTATCCCAAGCTTTTCCTGTATTACATGAATTGCCGAATATACGTCGTTTAGATTGTCTAAGTTATATTCAATGCCGGAAATCTCCGAAGCGTCAGCAAGCAGTCTTTCCATTTCTGTCTTGGTACCGCCATATCCAAGCTTAAGGTTATCCAGCATTGTATAGTTCTGCTTCGCAAAACCCTGGTAAGCATATTGGATACTCTCCATAGCTGTACCCATCTTATTTGCGTTATCCGCCATATCTATGATTGCTGTATTGGCCGCTTCTGCTGCTGCATTGGTATCACCATCCAAACTGCTTATTAATGCTGCTGCAAAGCTGGTTGCGGTTTCCGCGTAATTATTTGCCGAGATTCCTGCTGTTTTATATGCCTGATCAGCATATTTAATCATCGTTTCTTGAGCCTGTATGAGCTTGTTATACTCGCCTGCTACCTCGTTTGCTGATTTACCAACCGAGGTAGCATATTCATCTAAAGATTTCCCGCTTGCTCCAAACAGCGTTTCAATGCCGCCCAAGCTCTGTTCCAAGTCTGCAGCTTCAGAAATTGATTTTTTTAGCGCTGTGCCAATACCTGCCGCTATTATTGCTGTTTTGATTCCAGAGGCAATTTTATTTCCTGCGCTTCTCCCTGCAGATTCAGCTTCTCCACCGATTGCCTGTGCAATACTGCCACTGATACCGTTGGCTGAAGGAATAATCTGCACATATGCTTTGGCTAATTCCATTTATTTTCTTCCTCCTTCCTCCAATATTTTTCTCCTTGCCTCTTCAAAATCTTTTCCCGATTCAAACGTCTGTATATTCTCATTCTCTTTCTTTGATCCGAGTAACTTAGCAACTACAGAGTCAGGTCTATTCTGATTCTTTTGCCCATCTTTTGTCTGCCTCCAAATCAATAGATTCAGATTGTCATAGATACCGGCAATAAACATGGTATTAATATCGCAGTTCCTGCCTGTTAATTTTTGAAAAATCCGAGAATCTTCCCTCAACCCACAAGATAAGGTCGCCACCGTTTTAATCGGCAGCGACCTATAATCATATACTTTATATGTTTCTGCAAGGTCACATATTAACGCGTCCTCATCAATCAATATCATGTCGGCGAGGGTAATGAGTTTTTTAACTCTTTATTTTTCTCTCCCAAAAGTTTAATGATCTCTCCTATGGTTTCCATTACTTTCGTTGCAGGTACTCTTCCGTTTTCATTCCTTAAATGGTCATAAAGACGCTGCTTTTCCTGTTCTCCAAGCAAAAGTTTTATGGTTTTAATGTAATAAAGTGGATTGTTATCCAATTCTATCAAGGCTTCCAGCAGTTCCTGATCGTTGATTGCATCAGCATCAACTTCGCACTCGAAACCTGATTCAGTTTTTATATGAACTTTTTCATTTTCCATAAATTAAACCTCCGCTTTCTTCTGGATGTACTCGTAGTGTGTATTGCCTTTATCGTCCGGAACCGCTGTTATCGTCAACCCATATCCAACGGCATCTTCATCCGCATATGTAATATCATCGAGTTCTGTTATAGACGCCTCCGGAATCACAATCCTTTTAAGCACATTGTCTCTAAGAATCATGTCAACAACCCATGCATAAGGTGTAGGATCTTTTGCATTCGCCTCAACTGTCAATCCAGATATAATGTCTGTTCCCTTCACGTTATCTTCTCCGTATACGGTCTTCATAACGTCAACATTTAATGTTTCAAGCAACGTTAACTTAAATGTATCCTCTTTCGAGCTCTGATATGTTAACACAGTATCTCCGCCCCAAGCTTTAATACTGTCGCTTTCCATCGAATTGCTATTAACCAAGCCGTCCTCCGAGCAATATCCGAGGTTTTTGAATGCTTCATCCAGTTCGGATAACGCATCTGTTGGCAATGTTGATCCAATTGGAGCCCGATGAACAGCTCCGCCTACTTTTGGTTTTCCCACCGTTACATTTTTCACTTCTGACATTTTTATACCTCCCTAATAATGAGTTATTTCAAAAACAGCCTGATAGCGATATGATTTCGTTTCTGTGTCCGTATAATTGTAGTCCGCATTTAATCGTATGGCACCTATCTCCGGAAGCTCGACGATCTTGGCCATAGCTGCTTTAACCTGTTCGTTAAGCTCTGCTGCCTTAAACATGCTTTCCGCATATGATTGCACTGCGATAGTGGCAGATGATATAAAATTTGAGCTGCTACCTCCTGTTTTCTCAATCAGTATATATTTTTTCAGTTTTTTTTCCGGTTTTTCCGGATATGTCGGTATTTTCAATTCTTTTTCGAGAAAATCACAAACAATTTTTTCAATCATTGCCCCACCGCCTTCAGGATCGTATTATTATCCAGATTGTCCTTTTTAGCCTGATATGTTCTTGCATATACCATTGCATTAACACGATTTTTACCGACATGCGTATCCATGTCATATCCAGGACCACATTTATTAAGAATCTTTTTTGCTTCCTCTGTACAAGCAGACATCATGGCGTTTGACTTTAAAAGTTGTCGGACACCTTCTCTGTTTAGCACTACTTTTACTTTTTTACTCATATCGCTCCACCTTTACCTTCTTGTTCCAGCTCAACGGAATATTAGATTCTATCCCCTGAATAGGTGCTCCAATTGTGCGGAATGTCTCGCCCCAAAAAGATACTTCCGTATTCGTCCATGAGTTTTTATCACCTTTGGGTATGGCCAATACATACGCAACCTTTTTACCGGTTAATGTTAATGTATTGGTTATATCATCCGTAGACGGTTCTCCGACCAGTACATTATCTACATTAATTGTTGAGTATTCATATATCGGCCGCTTAAAATCATCCGTCCCTATCTGGTTCTTAACCTTTAGCTGTACAGTTATTCCCTGTATCGTTGCCATATAGATCTATCACCCCGATTTTTTGTCTTCTAAGCCCAAGCCTTGCCAATTCTGATTTCTTTATGAACAATCCGCCTCCCGGAACTAAATAGGTACCAGATACAGTATATCCCAACGCTGATTGAGACATCTGAGTCATTGGCTCTGAATTGGTTGACGTCATTAACGTTCGTGCAATCACATCGACTGTTACAGATATTGCAACACTTTTAAGAGCACTATCATTCTCTATCATCACATCGAGATCTTTCCCTATTTTTTTCGCTTCGTACCTTAGACTATCTGACACAATCGTGAGCAGTCTATTTGCCCTTTTTGATTCGTCTTCCGTCAGCGGTCTCCACAATTCCTGAATATCTTCAATGGTTGCAAAATTACCCATCTTTTTTAACCTTCCTTTTGGGTGGTTGCGCCGGTGCAACTTTAGTATTAGAAGGAGCGGCAGGCTTTACAGCCTGCCAGCCACCTCCACTGATTTCGGATTTAACATCTATCGTTGCACCAGTATCTTTATTCTGATACTTCACGATTTATACCCTCCATCTACTCTTCCTGTTCTTCAATCCTCGAAAACGCTTTCGGATCCATAATTGCCCAACCGATATATGTTTCGGCACGGAGATATACCTGATTATATGCCTTCAGGTCGTTGCCGGACTGATCAGGATCGCCATACTCAATGACTTCCAGCGGAATCTCTTTCGCATATCCCCATTTAAACGCGTTTGCAAAGTCTCCGACAATCGCTTTATCTTTTGACTGCTTAAACGATATTGTACTGTTTACATCAACTGACAATCCGTTAACGACACCTGGGTTAGCTCCCCAAGCCAGTGAAGGATACTGCTTAACACCATTTACGGTTAAAGATGCTAAAGTCGAACTAAAGTCTTTAGACATTGCCATTCCTGTAACGTCATAATTTTCATCAATAGCTGCAATCGCATCTTCAATATTGTCTTCAATCTGTGTTGTGTCATATTTCACCGTTGTCACTCCGCTGTTTTTGTCAAAACAGTTCGTTCCGATCAATTCAGACTCAGTACCGGTTCTAGGGTTAACCCCATGTATGGCCATGATATCAATCGCACGTGCGACCTTTTTCGCGTAACCTTCATTGAATGCCTTTAAGATCTCGAGCTGCTTTTCTTCCGATGCATACATAAATTCATCCGTCACTCTTGCTCCATATTCCACCTTGATTGGCACAACCTTAACCGGTTCAATGTCAATTGAGCCTGCTTCCTTTTTTCCACCTTCTGCAACGATATTAACCTCATCATCCATGGTAAAAACGAAGATTTCGCTGCCGTTAAACGGCACCGGAATGGAGTTTGATAACTTTGCAAGCGATGATTTTCCGGATACTTTATTAAACAAATCTTTCACGGTTTCTGGTGCGAATAATTCGCCTTTTTTTAATGTTCCTGCCATTTTATTCCTCTCCTTTTAATTTTCTCAGCGTTTTCCGCAACGCTGCGTCTTCGTCACTTGATTCACCTGACATTTCACCAGATGCAAGTGGTGGTACATTTTGCTTCCTTACAATTGATTTTAACGATTCTGCGCTTTTCCTAATGCTTTCCTCGTCATCTCCCGTCAAAAATTCAATGGCGTCTGAAGAAAGACCTACCTCGTTAGCAATGCGCGTTTTTACCGAGTGCGACTCGTATGCCTTGAGCTTTTTATCCTTTTCCGCCATCTCCTCATCATGACTTGCGATTTTGCTGTTTGCTTCCTCTAAGGCACTGTTTAACCTTTCGATTTCTGTGTTCAATTTTCCGGTTTCTTCCTGAAAAGTTTCTGGCGAAAGATAATTGTTGTACTTTTTGGTCAACGTCTCTCTTTCCCTCTTAAGCCTTTCTCCGATTACAGCATCCAGCTGTTCCTGTGTTTCAATTACTGTAAAATCACCCATTTTTTGCTCCTTTCTTGCCCACTTACCCGGTGGTATCGGTTTTATACTAAAAGGCACCTGAAACTCAGGTGCCTTAATAGCTTACTTTTTGTTTTTTTTCTTCCTTGAACTCACTGCAGCTCCAGTATGCATATATAACACTATCAAGCAGCGTAATATCAACGCCCTCTCTTAGTGATCTATAACCGAAACCTCCATTTGAACCGATTGCCCGCTTTTCGCAGTTGCTAACTGCTTGTACTAATGACGGCTGTGACATATGTACGATATTTCGCTGGCATAGTCCCTGTTCAAAGGCTGCATTGGCAACAATTATCTCTTTTACCGTTGGAAGTATCGGTTTTTTCAAACCTTCCTTTTTCATTTCATCCGCCAGCATCTGCTGCCCATTTGCTCCATCAATCACAACTTTTTGAATATCGGCATTTTTTAAAAATGCCAAGATCCATGTATTTCCTGCTCGGATCTCTTTGCAGTCAATTGCCTCTACCATTATTTTGTCATCCTTCGTTTTAACCGCGATAGACAATGAAACATTTTTACCGTCTTTGCCATATTTTATTCCAACAAAAAGCTTGCCCTTCAAAGCCGGGAGGCTCTTTATCGCTAGTGATTCCCATTCAGCTCTGCTTATCGCTGATTTTTGATTATATCGGATCCATAACCCCAGCCTCTGTATGTTAAAGTCAAGAAGATCAGATGTGATTTCATCCATTATGCTCCGTTCTCTGAGAATTGTTCCAAGTGAAGGGTTAGTTTCATACCATAGATCTCTGTCATAAACATCTGCTTGCTCTGGAATGGACCATTCTGCCCATCCACCATTCGGTGTCGCTCCTTCAATTGTTCTTTTCCTAAATTTCGTAAAAACTGTTCCGGAGCTTACAGGCGTCGGCGGGGTACCACACAAGATCGTTTGCGGATTTTTGCTGTCAGATACAACATATTTCAGAGCGCTCTCCTGATCATCCGTATATTCTTGTGCCTCGTCAATGATTAAAAGGTCGAATCCTTCACCAAGACCTCCTTTTGAGGACCTTGTTCTAAATTCAACCCTCGCACTGCTACCTTTTATGTATATACTTTCCCGACCAGATGCTCTGATAGACTTATATTGGATTTTAGCCTTATCTAGCAGTGCACATAGACGTTCCCATGCAGTATGGGATGTGGTTGTCCTATGTGCGGTATGCAATATTTTTTCTCCATTCTTAAGTCCCCACATTTCTCGCCCAGCAATAATTTCATTTTTTCCATTCCTCCTCGGTACCGAATAGCCAAACTTGGTGTGGACCCAAAGTCCATCATCATTTTGGGCAAGAATGTCATACAATAACAATTCCTGCCATTCTTGAGCCTGCCTTCCGGTTGTATTATATAAGTCAACGGCTTCTCTTCCCTTTGTTTTGGTATATGGAAGCACCATGGATTGCGTGGGAATCTGGCGACCTATTCTTTTTTCTGTAGCCATATCCTCCTCCAAATAACCTTATGAAAATATTTCTTGCATTTTTTCTGAAAATATGATATATAATAATCAAGAGGAGTCCTCCGCTATATGGTGGGGGGGTCCTCATTTTTTATATCTTATTACTGCCTGTAATTTATCATCTAAGATAATAAGAATATCAACCGTTGTTCCATCCCTTTGAGAAACTTTCATTCTTATATCTAGCATGGACGCTACTGAATTTATATCGATATCATTGTTTTTATAATTTAAAATAATTCCTCCACTATTTACATCTATTTGCTTTAATCCTTTTCTTACTGCACTATTTGTGGATTTCTCCGTTGTTGTTGTTTTCAATTCCCAATTTTTTCCGCGCCAAATATAATCAGGCATTTTAATTCCATTTACTTTTGACTCAGTTAAAAGAGTAATGTCGCCTCCCAAATAATCATGCAACCATTGAGCAATTTTAATCTCATTATGATGTTTTTCTTTATTATAATTTTCCTGAAATTTTATCTGACCTTGACCTGGGAATCGATTATTCATATACTCTTTTGTTACATCTATTCCACGTTCAATGTGTACTTTCGGTGTTTCTTCTATCCCCATTGTTTTCAGGCGTTCCAAATCTAAATCCGGATTTGTCCAACCTTTTGTATGTACATTTTGCACCTTACCTGTTCCCGGATCATACTCCACTGTACATCTGCAAAACCTATGTCGACGATAAACATCTTTCGGAACGTCCGGATATGTATAAGTGCCAGCCAAGGCTGCACACCATTCACAGCATCCACCGGCTAATTTTCTGACTATCTTTGGTTGCAATCCTGCCTGACCTTGAAATTCCGAATTTTGCCTTATTGATTCATCAACAATATTTTGGGTAAAATTCTTAACCGGTTCGTCCAGCGCCCATGCCACCTCATCAAAGTTTTCAGCATTTGATACCTTATTAATAATGCCATCAATCCGGTCCTTGTTCATTTTCGGAGTAATGGCATTAATACCTATATTTGATTTTTCATTCAATCGTTGCTGTATTTGGGCAGTTAAGTCTGACACAATGTTATAATTGTTGGTCATTGTAGGTTCGATTATTCTCGACGCTATGTTGTAATACATTTTTCCATCCGGCAATATGTCTGATGTAAGATTGTTTTTATATGCGTTTGCAAGCATATCTCCAACTATAATTGCATAATCGTTGGCATCTTTATATGTTGCCGAACCGGAAGATACTTTTTGTATTATTCTAGCAACGCTGTCGCTACTATCATAAGCATTTTGAAATTCCTCTCGAATAGCTTCGAGTATTTCTGGTGTCACATCTTCCATGCAATCACCGCCTACTCTTCATTTGAACTCTCTGGTAGCGTAATTTCGTCACTCGCTTCAATTCCGGTTAGATCCCGGAGATTATTTTTGCCAAAGTATCCCGGAACGGCCTGATTAATCTTTATTGCACCATCACCGATGGAACTCAACATGGCAGCATCCGGTTCAAATATCGGCTCCCATACCGGCTTTGTTAAATATAACTGCCTTCGCTGGTATGGAAAATCATCTCTGATACATGCAGCCAAATATCCGGCATTCAGGAACCCCCTTCCGAATGTTCTTTGTGCTTTTCTTGCAATTAGTCTGAGATTTTCGTGCGATGCTTTAATTGCTTCCGCAGAGGAAGGATTGTCCGAGGCAAATCCGAGATCATCGATCGTCAAACCGGTTTCTCCTGCAAACAGCGCCGCGAAAGATCTTAATTGATCCAGATATGGAGCCATACTTTGCTGCTGGAACTGCCCTACGCTCGGCTTTTCTCCGTTTTCGTTGCTTGACATCGTGAACATTGATGATATTGATGCTTGCCATTTATCAATCTCTATGTCCGGATCGATTCCAATTGCGTACCGCTGTGGATAAGAATAATATTCGGCAGAAATCTCTGACCGCTTGATCGTTCTCAGTGCTCCCTGCATAGTATCCATACAAGCTCTGCTTATTCTGGAATGACCGAACGGTCGATGTGCATCCGGCCGATAAATAATAGGTACCAACAATGGATATGGAGCATTGTTTAAATATATTTCTGTTTCTTTACTTCCTTTTCGGATACATTCGATCCTACCTGGAGTAAAATATGCTTCCAGCGTTGGATTACCACAGTCATCTCTCTCAAGCACCGCATATCCCTCTTTTAGTAAGCCTGTAATTGGGTCTATAATCCCGGTGCCGTTTCCGCCATCGATCACCTGTAGCCTTGGAAAACTATTTTCATCCGGTGAAATATAGATAAAGCAACATGATGATATCAATGCAGATAAGACTGCGCTGTCAAATAATGTATCAGGGTTATTCATGCCGTAAATAGTATTTAAATCAAAGTTATCATTCGCAAAATCACGGAATATAAGCCGATCTGCCAAGCTGTCAACAGCTTTACCGCACCAACCTAAGGTTGCAGTTAGCCACTGCATTGATGGCGGTGTCATTTTGCTTAAATCCTTAACCATATTTTTCATTTCGTAATATCGATATCTCAACTTAATACGGGTTTCCTTGTTTTGCAGTTTGTTTCTTAGATATGCGATTCCCTTAAAATTACTATCCATTTTTCACCTCTTAAAATTCGTGAGAAAATTTTCGTAGTGACGGCGTGAACCTCGTTTGCACAAGCGCGGGGGTGGTATCCCCCCTATGAATGATATTTAGTCCAGTCTGTTGATTGCGGAAGAATCCGGTTGCTTATTTCTTTTTCTTGATTACTATCAATAGTTCCATTTGCTCGAATTAACTTATCAGACTTCTGCCGGTTGCATGTCCAATGAGCAAGCTGCAGGTTATCTATGTCGCTTGGGTGTCCACCTTTTGCAATCGGAATAATATGGTCTATGCAGGGCGACAATGGATGTGGGTATTTCAATTTAAAATCAACCGGATTCCCACATATGCCGCATACTGATTGAGTGGCATATATTTTTTTCTTATTCTTTTCGAACTGCCCCCGGTGGGTACCATTTTGATCTGCTCTTTTGCTCATATCAGCCCTACTCCCCTCCGGTCTATTTTCTGCTGCCTCTCCACAAAAAAGACAGCCCCGGCTTAACCGGAGCTGTCATGTAATCAGGAGGAATGATTCAACATAACTCTGCTTAATAGCATATTAACACATCTTGAGCGGACAAAACGGTCAAAACGGACAAATTTTAAAAAAAATAAAAAGAGCAACCGAAACGTCAGTTGCTCATGTCATCGCTCTTCTTTCCAGCCTCTTCCGCCAGCAGTCTTTTAAGCTCTGATCTTAATGATTCCGCTGTGCATTTCCCTTTCATTTTTTTTGCCACTTCATCCCATGACATATTCTGTATGTATCTATATGTTATGATTCTCTGCATTCTGGGGTTGAGCGTGTTGATGTATTCCTCTACCTTTATTTTGATCTGTTCTGCTGCCGTCTTCCGTTCATTCAGAAGCTGCCGCTCTCGTTCTATCGCTTTGCTATCCTCATATGTATAGACAGTTCCGGAAATGTGATAATGCTTTTCGGTGTATGGATATTCCGGACTGCTGCCCTTGACGCTTGTCTGTGCCAGTTTCTTCTTTTTCGATTCCAGCTTCCGGATCTCATATTCTGTCTCACGCACAAGCTCGCAAGCATCCGTATATTGCTTTAACAGTTCTTTGTTCATTCTTTCACCTCCGATCTTTTATTTATATTCTCCTGTTCCATTTTTCGATCACTGATTTTATTGCTCCTCCTGTATATCTTCCATTTCCCCTTCCATCAATCAAATTTATAGTTCTGCTTTCACAATTTGTACAAATAACGCATACACCTTCATTGACATGCACAACTGCTTTCCCGCCGCAAAAAGGGCATGGAAGAAGTTTTGTTTCATCGCTCATTCTTTCGCCTCCGATTTTAGCCATTCCAGTTCGGCTTCCAATGCATCGTCTTTCTCGTATCTAACACCCCAAAAATCACCAATCCACCTTTCTTCTTCATCTTTTGTATAAATGTCAATTCGGTCAATCAGTGCCTCCGCCAGTTCTATGTCTGTCATACCTCTTATCTTTTCTGCATTTGTCATTACAGCTCCTCAAATCCTTTCTCCAGTTCTACAAGCTTCTTTTTCCGTAAATCAATAAGTGCTTGCACATCTTCGGATAATAAATATATTTCTTTACTAACCCAAATTTCTCGTGAAAATACCGCCACATACTTTTTTAGGAAAAGAACCTTTTTGCTTTCTAATATTTCAATTTCATTTTTTACATCTTCTATCTTATCCAAAATTTTCTTAACTTCTCCAATATTCTCTATATTCATCACAATTCCTCCAATCAATTGCTTTTTTGCACCACTCGCACTTTTCGTCCGAATCATCGCAGACAAATTTTCCACAATGCGGACAAAAATATGCTATACCCAACTTCTCGTCATACTTCCACAAGACAGGGAGCGCAATGTCCAGTATTTTCAGTATATAATATTCTTTATTCGGTTCCGCACCCCATTCCGGCCTACCCTCGCCGACTAATAGGGAACACTCCGCAATAAATGACGGGCTGTTATTTGAATATCCGTTTCGGAATATGATTTTTCTTGGTTCCGTTTCATTTTTAAATGCATTTATCACTTTTGAAAAACCGAATAAATTGCAAAAACGAGAAGCGTAATACGGTTTGAGCTCCCGATACTCCTCTGTTTTTTCGCCACTCAGGATCATATCAAACCATTTCTTTTTTATAGGCAATGTCAACATCTCTAATCTCCTTCGCTTGATAAAAAATTGTCTTTCCCAGCATTAGCGCATATTGCCGTTCGAGACACGCTCCGCAGGAGTTCTCCCAGCCGTCTAACATATATATGTATTCGCACATTTCAAGCATGACAAGCGACATTTTCATATATTCTTCATATGTCGTTTCTTCCGGAAGTTGTGCGTTGACTTTTACCGGATTGATAACGGAATATCCAAACTTTTTCAGCCACTTTTCTGCCTTCGCAAAATGCTCTATGTAATTATCTGATCCGGTTATCGGACCGCTGATATATATTTTATTATTCATTCCTATACTCCTCCATCTTCGCCCCACAATTCGGGCAGTATTTGTATAAATTTTGTGCCGGCATTCCGTCTATGGTCACAAAATCCTCATGGCATTCAGACATACATTTATATAATGTATCTTCATATTCATCGTCAATTGTTATACATTTTCCACATTTCCGATCAGGTTCAATATTTCCTGACAAAATATCCAATTCCTGAAATATCTTAAATATTTTCGGTGACTGAATCGCAAACCAGTCAATCATCTCTTCATTTTTCGCCCAGCCTTCTTCTGGTACGCCTGACGAACTAGATAATCCGCTTTCATTCAAAAATGCATGGAATATCTCATGTCTTAACGTCTCTTTATAGGACCTTTCGATGTCATCCTTTCTAAGCGGTCTAAAAAATTCTTCGTCCTCCGGATCTACAGTAATGATACGTTTACCATATTCTGCACAATATCCTTGCAAGCTATTATCTTGCATATACTTGTCTTCTTTCCATAGACAGGTTTTAATCTCGTATTCCGTCCCCAGAATGTTTACAGTCTTATTAACCATGCTATTCCTCCTATCATTACCTGCAACTCATGCAAATCTAATCTGATCGTTGTCGTAATTTAATCTCATATTAGGCATCCTTTCGCCGATCTTCAGATACCCACAATTTGTTTCTACTAACTTTTGTGCCATGATTGGTACAACGCTATTACCAATCCGTGCTACCTGCTCCATGACCGGATATGGTTTCCAATTTATATCATGATCGATAATATAATCCTTCGGAAAACCTTGTCCCAGCTTTAGTTCTTCCGGTGTAAGCATCCGAAGATAAATATCTAAAATTGCATATTCATTTCCCAGGATTGTAATCAAAGCAAACCTATCTTTAGTAACAATCGTATGCAACGGAATATCTAACGCCTGTCCTACGCTGGATCCGTAATATTCGATAATAAATTCCGATACCCATGTACATTTTTGTGCTATTTCCTCTGATACACCTGCTGCCAATAGTTCATCCAGTTTTACTACTATAATTGACACCTGTCCGAAGTGTCCTGGACTGGTGGTAATGGTATGTATGGGCTCTGATAACCTTTGCCCTGTTCCGGTTTTGTAGAACTTTGTAAGAAATGCAGTTACAGAACCATATCGGTTACTGGTATCTATAGTTCGCAGTGGTTCCGTTACCTTCTGTCCTCTAACCTCATTGGCTGTCTCTGAATGATACTGAATAATGTAAGGGCTTACAACTCCATGATGACCGCCAGTTGTGATTGTCAAAATCGGTTCGTTCACATTACTTCCTGGTGCCCCTGTATTATTTCTTAACATATATGGCGTTATAACCGGTGTTACTTTTCCAAAACCATGTCGTTGAGTGATTGTTGGCATCGGTTCATGTATACTCTGCCCTCTGAAATTATCTCCACCATGATTCACCTGTACTATGAATGGTTCCGGATTCTCAAATACAAACCTTTGCAATCCTCTGGCAATCCTCTTCATGGTATTATCCGCAAGCGGTTTTTTCCTTCCAAATATAGACTTTCCTAAATCTGAGAAGTCCAACACCGTACTCACCGGAACCCATTTTTTCAATCCGCCAGTACCATATTTATTATGTGTCGGTTCCGGCCAGACGATATTCTTTCCATCTCTCCGGAAGATTGCATACCAACGTTTCCGGGTGGTTGGAGCCCCATAATCTGCAGCAACCAGCTCTCTGCTGTTACTTTCATATCCGAGACTCCGCATCTTTCCGATAAACTTCTGATATTCTTCTCCTTTCTTCTCTTTAATTGGGTATCCCCGTTCATCAAGCGGACCCCATTGTTGGATCTCTTCCACATTTTCCATTATGATTACGTCTGGCAGGATATCCTTAGCATGCTTATAAACCGCCCATGGTAATATCCGTAAACCAGAGTCTCTCGGTTTTCCGCCTTTTGCTTTACTATGGCTGGTACAGTCCGGGCTAGCCCACATCAACGCCACATGATGACCTTTAATATATCTGGGCAGATCAACCGCAAATATATCTTCAGTAAGATGTAAAGTGTCTGGGTGGTTTACTTTATGTAACCGGATAGCCTGCGGATCATGATTAATAGCAATATCAACAGGACGTCCTAATGCCATTTCAATTCCTACGCTGGCGCCACCTCCGCCAGCAAAGCAGTCAATTATTAAATCTTTCAATTTATTCACCGTCCTCTTCCTGCTGTACATAATCAAAGATACTCATCTGTCCTTCAATAATCTGCTGCCTGTTCTTTTCATCATTTATTTTTTTATCCTTGTATTCGTTATATTTCCGTCTGTAATCATAACTTTTCCCGAAGATATTCCACGCCGCTTTTACTACGTTTGGTTCATATTGACGTATCTTCTCCAGATCTTCCACCGCTTTGTACGATATAGGGCAACCACAACAGCCTGTTCTTGTAAGCCCATACACTTCGTAGGCATCTGAATATTTTATTTGGTAGTATTCTTTATACCATGCCTTATCCGCATCACTGACATAATATAACGGTCTCAGACGGTATTTTCCCTCTGATGTTTCGGAAAAACACATTGAAGTACTGTCCTTCCTTGGCACCGAACGCATACCACCCTCATCTCTCCGCTCACCTGTTATAACCATATCAAAATCTTTTTGGACGTTATGCGCCACTTGCTTTTTGCAGTAGTCGCAGCATTTTGCGCTGATCTTAAAATCCGGTGGAAACTCTTCGATAAATTCACGCATATATTTTGATGAATTTATTACTAGTTGGATATTTGGTCTTGGCTCTCCTGCAGAGTTGCAGCAGCATATAAAATTAATGATGCTCTCGCAATTTGGATAGCGTTCCTTCAGTTCTTTTCGTTTTTCTGTCTTATCGATCGCCTCTTCATATTCTTGAGCGATTGACATTGGTATTTCTTTCTTTTGCCAACCTTCCAGACCTTGCGACATGATTTTTGAAACAAACGGTATCCCATATGTTCTTACCGCTGTAACAATTCCTATTTTCGGTCTGTGTTCTTCAATTTCAACATTGTATTTTTTCGCTGTTTCCTTGACATGATCCTTCGTAGCCTGCATTTCCAAGCCGGTATTAAAAAATACATATTTGATTGGATATAAATCAAACAGTTTCCTTGTACGTTCTATAAGGTCAATCATTATATCGCTGTCGCTCCCGCCTGAATATGAACATATAGAATTCGGATGTTCTCTCAGGTGCTTGGCAATAATGCTCTTAATTGCTTCAAATTTTGCTGGTGCTTCAAAATCTGCATATGCTGGTCTGTCGGTGTAAACCCTGCTTCTATATATTTCACTCATTATTTTCCACCCCTATAAAATCAAACAACGTCGGTGATTCTCTATCGTTTTCCACTTCCTGCAGATAGCCGACTCCATCACGATAATAATCTGGGTTCAGTTCACAACCAATCCCATATCTCTCCATCTTGACAGCAACCATCGGTACTGTCATAAGGCCGGCGAATGGATCATAAACAATATCGCCTTTATTGGTATATCGATTGATTATTCTCTCTACAATATCCAACTGAAGCGGACAGACATGCATCTGCTGCCTCCGCCGGCTCTGTGTAGTATTCAGCGTACGCATTCTGTTGATATCGTCCCAGACATCCAAATCATTCCAGGATCCAGGAGCAACCACCATAAAGGTCGCCGGCAGCCTGCCATTTCCATCTAATTTCTTTGCAAGTGCAACATGCTCTTCGTAGTTATAAATTGACATTCTGGAATACTTGCGATATACACCTTGCAAATTCTTTATATCGATATGCTCCAGCTCATCTTTGCTAATCAGCCGATCTCCGGAACTGCGCCAATATCCATGTGCATCAATCTGCCACTGCGCCCTAGTATATTCTTCTTTTGATTTTGTCACAGGTACATCCGCATAAGCAGTTGAACGGTCTGTTGGCAACTTGCGGAAAAGAAGAATGTATTCCGGACAACCAACCCCCATCTTCGAACCGTCTTTACATTGTTCCGACCAACCGAGCCGGTATGTCTGATTATTCTCACGAACAACGTCCGTAACAACCGTAATCATGCCGAAATACTGAAAACCATGCTTCATGTAGTGACTGATACAAAGCGCATGGAATGGTTCGATTGTCGGCATACCGGTACCGGTTGCATTTCCAAAAAGCACCCTGTCCTTTACATGAATAGCCGCCACTCTTCCCGGCTTCAATACCCTCAAAAGCTCCGGTGTCAAGAAGTCCATCTGCTCAAAAAAACAGTCTGTATCTTTGTTGTGCCCGAAATCATTGTAATTTGCGCTGTATTCATAATGGTTTCCGAACGGTATTGATGTATGTATCAGATCCACACTATCATCCTTCATTCGCCTTGTCTCTTCTACGCAGTCATCATGTACGGCTGTATAATATTTTCCTTCGACTCTCACTGTCTCTACTCCCATTTTTCTCTGTAAGCCTCCTGTTATTTTGGCATGGCTTAGTCCATACGTCTGAACAATTTCTATCATCTTATCTACCATATGGTCATGGTTTTTCCATTTTTCAATCAATACATCTTTGATATGCCTTTCATTTTCCATGTATATGATATCTATGATTACCTGTTCCTTTTGCAAAAAACGGTATATTCTATGCACAGCCTGAATAAAGTCATTAAATTCGTAATCTATCCCGACAAATATCGCTCTATGGCAATATTTTTGAAAATTACATCCAGATCCAGATATTGATTTTTTCGTTGCAAATAGTCGGGTCTTTCCTTCCGAGAAATCAATAACACGCCGTTCCCTTAAGTCATAATCCTGTGAACCATATACATCTACTGCCTCTGGCATGATATTCTTAATTGCTTTTCTTTCGTTTTCCAGATCGTGCCAAAGAATAAAATGTTCATCTGGAGACTGGTCCACAATTTCCTTTGTTTTCTCCAATCGTGCATCTATGCTTTCACGTTTGATCTTTGCTTCCTCCGATAAACTGACAGAGGCATCATCAAAAAGTTTCATCTGTCCGTCCCGATCGAAAGCATTCCCATATGTGATTGGAAGCTCATGCCACCTCACTTCAAGATCCGGAAGAATATATCCATCATCAGAATATTCAATACTAAGATCAGATGGCTTTGTTACGAACAATGCCCAACTGCTTACCCATAGCCAGAATTCATCTTCCATATTCGGATACAAAGTCAGATTGTTTGCTTTTGTGCTGTCACGCTGGAAGAATCTTGTTAAAGCCTGTCCGGTATCCATGATCTCTAAGTAGCCGGCATAATGAATCAACTCTTTGTACTTATTTGGAGATGGAGTTGCAGTTGCAACTAATTTATATGGAATGCCCTTAAACTTGTCTAAGAATGTCTGATATGTCTTACTTCCAAAGCTACGAAGAACGGAAGCTTCGTCCAAAGATGTTGCCATGAAGAACCGGACGTCAATATCCCCATCTCTCACTCTCTCATAATTTGTGATCATGATGTCTGTCGCTGCATGTTTGACCTCTTCCATGGTTCGGACGTATTCAGGTTTCTCATACCCTAATATAGACACCGCATCATGGGTAAATTCCTGTTTCACTCCAAGCGGAAGGACAATAAGAGCTTTACCGCCATATTTCCTAATAACCTGATGACAGAACTCTATTTCCTGTATGGTTTTGCCCAAACCGAACGATTCAAATAACGCCCTTCTGCCTCCACGTAATGCCCACATTACAGCGTCTCTCTGGTGTGGTTTCAGTGCCGGATTTATTTCTTCCGGTTTAATTACGAACCCGCTTTCCGAAGCAAGCTCAATTTTGGTCTGTAAAAATTCCCTATAGTTCAAAACAATCACGGAGTAAAGAGCTCTTTCACGCTGGCCAGCAAACCTCTTACTCCTTTCTTTGCTATTTATATTGCATATTTTTTTAAGACGTCTCTTATATCATCCATATGTAAACGTACCGCCTGTGGAGATGTTCCTCGCACTTCCGCTATCTCTTTGAAAGTAAAGCCCTTGCTATACATTTCTGCGATTTCACGCTTGTTCGGTTTCAAATGCTTTAATGCATTTTCAAAATCAACTTTTGTAATGACATCATTGTATCTTTCATAACCGGACACAAGATAATCAGCCGCATTCCGATCACTATCATAGTCATAATTTAATGACAATACCTCGATGTTAATATTTATATGTTTGGGTACATGCACAATCGCACCGAAACTGTGCCGGACATAACCTATGACATATTTCCTTACATACTCTTTTTTGACCTCTCCTTCCATGCGGTCAAGTGCTACCATGGCACCTATGGTTCCCTCCTGTATGATGTCTTCATAATTTCCATACGTTCGGAAATCCCGCAGAAAAAAACGAATCAGTCCCAGATTCTGTACTATCCAATCATTGCGTTCTTCTAACGTCATCCAGATCTCCTTTCTGCCGGGAATATTCCCGGCTTACATGCCTAGTTAATGAGTTTCGTGTGATATATTTCAATTTTCGGTGCTTGGCGGATATTCTTTTACCCTGTCAGGGTTGATCTCTATTTCTCTGCTCATCCATCCGCTGTATGTATGCTTGTCCTGCGTTTTGAAGGTAATACTGCTCAGATTCAGCGCGTTGAGGAACTGCTGCCATTCTTCCTTGTTTGCAACATCCTTCCCTTTGCTTGTCACCCAGCCTGTTTCCTGCCAGCGTTTAACCCAGCCCTGGTCATATGCAGCGGCTATACCGTCAAATGCTGTATATACCATCAGATTGCATGGATATAAGAGCCGTTTTAATGCTGCTGTTAATATAGTCAGCTCCGCCTGTGCTCGCGTCACATTTTTTATGCGATAAAACTGCTCCAACGTCCTTATTTTTCCTTTTACTGACCTTGTTTCCATGACATAGCCAATGATGCCTTCCTGTCGCTTGACTCCAGTGATTCCGTTGTATATGTATATGTTTACTTCCTTCATCTTTGCTCCTTTCTCTTTTTCTTTATCCGGCATACGGATCCGCCGACGTACCGGATGAAGCGCCAGCTCCCTGTACCGGAAATAAGAATATCCTGTATACGGGTTGATCCCTGATATGATTGAGTCTTTGTCAATATAAAAGCCAGGCGAAGCCTTTGGACCGTTTTCTATGAGTGTCCGGACCGTCCGTTTGGAATAGTGCTTCCTCTCCGGCTCTGGCCGGATCAGATTTCTTGATGTGCTGTATCTGACGCATTGCTTCTTTTCTTCCGGCAGGAAGCTCATCTGTCCGCTATCTTCCGGCATAGGCTTTACGATATAGGCTGCCAGCTTTGCCATTCCGCCTTCTTCCCGGACGTTGCTATAATCGGCATTGCCAAACGCCCAGTTTTTCGATGCCAGAAGATCTGCTCCCCATATCCGGTTGAGCAGGATGTGTATATGTACGCCTCCCATTTTTCCTATTTCTATGCGGTAGATATACTTAAAGGCTTCTCCTCGGATTCTGTAATCTTTACGCATTCCCCGGAGAAACCTCTTCATTTCATCTGCTGCCTCTGCCATGCTCTTTCTGGTTCCCTTCGGGTATTTAAGCGTTATCCAAAGATCATTCGGATAAAAATTCGCCTGCAGCAACCTTCGTACCCTGTTCTCTTTGTTCCTCTGGTTCTGCTTCTTAATCTGATCCGGTGTCGCTTTCTTTTTCTTTGCTCTTTGTTCACCCTTTGCTCCATATCTGCCGGCATATTTAAGCTCGTATTCTATTGAGTTGTCTGATTCCCACTTATCTCGCCAGTATGCCATGCCTATACTTCCTGCCTGTCCTAAGTTTAATATATTGATAAAGCCACATAGAGGCTCGAAAGCCCCATTTTAATTGACTTTTTCGGTAATGCATGGTACACTGATTTTGTGGTTTGTAGTGCACCAGCATTACCGCGCTGTCAGAGGTTCTACCTTCTGGCAGCGCCTTTTTCTTTCCAAATGATTCTTTGTGCAAATGACTTTTTGCTTACTACAGTGATTGCTATGTCGCTGCTCTTCGAATCATCAACAAGCCATGTATGCCAGTCCAGCTTGTTCTTCGTCATCAGCTGCTTTTCCTCCAGTGTCGGTACCCTTGGTCTGCTCTTCTTCATATTTTTTCTCCTTACAGTCGCATTTCTCACCCGGATCAAGATTTGCTCCGCAATCCGGACATATTCTGTACCACATTTCTTTCTCCTTCCCGTTGCGCCGGCGCAACTTAAAATATTTCAATCGCCAGCTTCCAGGCGTTCCACCATTGATAGTTAAAGTCAAAAATGTTGTGACTGATCACATCAATGGTTGACATAAGCACCCATACAATCAGGGCCAAGGAAACCAGCGTTATCAGTTCCTTCATAAAGACAACTGCTGCCATCTTTCCCTTTTTACTCTTTCGCATTTTTCTTCTCCTTTTTCTGTAACAAGCTCTTCATACAGATCTAAATCTTCTTGCAATAGTTCATTCGCTAACCCTAGATCCCTGGCAAGTTCTACTCCATCAATCAGCGCTGCTTTATCTTCCTCAGACAGCTCTTTTCTTTTCTGCATATTCTTTTGCAAACTCCTTGTGATATGTTTCCGATGCCTGCTCCATGGTGTCAAAAGATTCAAATAAGGTTTTATTCAGGTCTATTCCTGCAACCTTATTGCTTTGAAGATCTTTCGCTGCGGCAATCATTTTATCCAGTTCGTCTCGATACGTTTTACTGTATCTTTTATAGGCATTTGTCATATGTCCTACCTCCTTGTTGCCAACTGCTTAGCTACTGTATCTGTGTATCGTTTTGTTAAATCCTTCTTGATCTGCTCCTGCACTTCTTCCGGCAGCGTATTAATGTTTACGTAATCGCCATTAACCTTCACATAAAATTCTCTGTTACCCATGATCATCACCTGCCTTTTTTATTAAATTATTCTGACTTCGAATCAGTGTTCTTTCTTTCATCTATATAGTTATAAAGTCACACAATAGATGATTTTAAATCACCTTCCTTTGCAAAAAAAATACTCTCCTTCTCACTAAGTGATTCAATTTTTAATAAATCACATAGAGCAGAAACTTCACTTGTTTTAAATTCCTGTTTGTTGTCAATTTTCAGCTTTAATCCATACGAAGATAATCCTAACGATTGTGCGACGTATTTTAATTTCAAACCGCGGCTTTCGATAACCGCCCTTAATGCTGCTGAATTTGTCAATTTATTTCACTCCTCTCTGATGATTTTAAATCATCTAAGAAGAATATAACATTATAGTGATTATTAGTCAACTATTTTTTACTTTTTTTTCAAACTTTATTGATTTTAAAGAAACCCTATGATATATTAACAATATATCAAAAAGATTGGAGGCTTCTTTATGGCAGAAATCGGAAAGAGAATTAAAGAAAGACGAGAAGCTCTCGGAATATCTCAAGAAGCTCTCGCTCAGCGATTGGGATATAAAAACAAATCAACTATTGCCAAAATTGAAACCGGCATTAATGATATCGTACAGAGTAAAGTAATCGAATTTGCGAACGAATTGAATACAACCGTTTCTTTCTTAATGGGGTGGGAAGATTCTCCTACAAAAAAATCAGGCGTAAAAATAAATGTCCTGGGCAGAGTAGCCGCTGGAATACCTATCACTGCTATTGAGAATATCATAGATACAGAAGAAATATCACAAGAAATGGCTGCTGATGGAGAATATTTTGCCTTAAAAATTAAAGGTGACTCGATGGAGCCTAAGATTTCTGATTCAGATATTGTGATTGTCCGTAAACAAGATTTTGCTGATGATGGTGATCTCGTTATCGCCTTAATAAATGGTGACGACGCAGTTTGCAAGAGGTTAAAAAAATATGAGGATGGTATTGCCCTTATATCATTTAATCCGAAATATGATCCTTTATATTTCAATAAAGATGAGATAATTAACAAACCGGTACAAATCATTGGCAAGGTTAAAGAACTTCGAGCAAGATTTTAACAAAAAAATATTTGGAGGTATTTTTCCCATGTTTCTTAGTTTTTTTCAACAGACTATATCTAGTAAACCCGACTATATCGTATTTGATCTGGAAACGTCTGGATTAAATTCCAAAACTGCTGAGATTGTTGAAATATCTGCTATCAAAGTAAAAGATACAAATATAATTGGTAAATTTACCTCTTTGGTAAAACCCCTGAATCCAATAAATGAAGCTTCTTCAAAAATCAATGGAATAACAGATTCTATGCTTACAAATGAAAGAAGTATTGAAATTGTCCTTCCTGAATTTATTAATTTTATTGGAAATTCTCGACTTTTAGGATACAATATTTCAACATTTGATATTCCTATTCTTCAGAGATTTTCCAAAAATTTAAATATTACTTTTAACAATGACTACATCGATATTTTATATCTCGCCAGGGAAAAAATGTCCTTTCTGCCAAACATATCACTATCTACAGTTGCATCGTATTTCACAATAAATACTTGTGGTGCACATCGTGCGTTACGGGATTGCGAAATCACAAAGGAATGCTATGAAAAATTACTTTCATTTGAGCCTCCTGCTTTAGATGCAAAAATGCAGAAGCAATTTCATATAAACTATACCGACCAAACCAAGGCCCTGCAACAGCTACATGTGCTACTCTTAGGAATTATCTCCGATGATAAATTAACTGAAGAAGAAATTTATTCCTTAAATACATGGTTGAACGAAAATAAACATCTTTGTGGGCAGTTTCCATATGATCGTGTTGCTACTGTTGTAAGTGAATCTTTAGCAGATGGTATTCTGGAACAATCCGAACTTGATGAAATGCTTATGCTGTTCAAAGAATATACCCATCCTATATCCAGCGATTCTTTAGATTTTTTTGAATTCAACAATAAATCATTTTGCCTTACAGGAAATTTTGAGAATGGAGAAAAAAATAAAATAGAAGCCCTTATAACTCAAAAAGGTGGTATTATTAAATCTTCTGTATCTTCAAAAACAGATTTTGTAGTGGTCGGTGCTCTTGGCAGTCCGGATTGGAGCTGTGGAAATTACGGAAATAAGATTAAAAAGGCTAAAGAAGTACAAGCAGCAGGTGGCAAAGTGAAGATCATTACCGAAGCGGATTTATTTAATCTACTATAGAGGTACACGAATGAGAAAGAGATTATATGAAATTATTGAAATTGGAAAGCCAGATGATAAGGCAAGCCTTGTGTATGATCGGATTATGCTTGTTTTAATCGTCATCAGTCTGGTACCGTTATGTTTTAATACTTCTAACATTATATTCTTTTTGATAGATATCATAACTACCGGAGTATTTATCGTAGACTATATCCTGCGTTGGATCACTGCAGATTATGGTTATACAAAAAGCAAAATAATAGCATTTTTAAGATATCCTTTCACGATTTTTGCAATATTTGATCTGCTATCCATCCTTCCTGTCCTGACGATATTAAACAGCGGCTTCCGTTTGTTGAAGATTTTCCGATTATTTAAGGCTTTGAAATCTCTTAAAATATTACGATATTCAAAGAGTTTTAACATCATCCTTAACGTCGTAAAAAAACAAAAGGATTCATTGCTCGCCGTGTGTTATCTGGCATGTGGATATGTTCTTCTCTCTGCAATGATCATGTTTCAGGTTGAACCACAAAACTTTCCGACGTTTTTTGATGCTATATACTGGGCAACCGTAACACTAACCACTGTCGGCTATGGCGACATCTATCCGCTAACCAATATTGGACGGATTGTAAGCATGGTATCGTCGCTTGTTGGTATCGCTATTGTTGCTATGCCTGCCGGCATTATATCCGCAGGCTTCATGTCCGAACTGCAGGAAGATAAAAATAAGAAATAGCACCCCTGCCCCAACAAAGCTTGAGATGCTATTTCTTTAAATCTTTGAAAACCGCCTTCTGCGCCAACAGAAGGCGGCGGATTACACCAACCGCATAAAATGCAGTGTGATATAACCAAAGCAAGCATATTATATCATGGAAGCTGCATTTATGCAAAACAAATTGCATAAAGGAGTGATTGATATGCCAAAAATCGCATGTGCGTACATCCGGGTATCAACGGCGGATCAGGAAGAATACTCACCGGATGCGCAGATCCGGTTGCTTAAAGAGTATGCAAAAAACAATGACATGGTCATTACCGATATTTATCAGGATCTCGGTATTTCCGGCAGGAAAGCCGATAAGCGGCCGGAATTTCAAACCATGATCGGCCAATGTAAGTCTAAGGATCATCCTTACGATGCTATCCTTGTCTGGAAATTTTCACGGTTTGCCCGGAACCAGGAAGAATCTATCGTTTATAAATCTCTTCTCAAAAAGAACAATGTAGATGTTATTTCCGTATCGGAACCGCTTCCGGATGGTTTTATCGGCGAGCTGGTAGAGCGAATCTTCGAATGGATGGACGAGTA
The DNA here is from genome assembly GCA_947631605.1 of uncultured Lachnospiraceae bacterium. GTDB lineage: Bacteria > Bacillota > Clostridia > Lachnospirales > Lachnospiraceae > CANRMC01. Next base: position 10,408 of record CANRMC010000011.1, on the reverse strand, counting down.
CTATTCTATTCGCTTGTCTGGCGAAGTGAAGCGAGGCATGACGCAGAAGGCGCTTTCCGGCGGATATAACGGAAATCCGCCCTGCGGATACAAAAAGGAAAAAGGGCCGGACACTATCCCTTACATTGATGGTGCTTATGCCGATATGGTCCGGATGTGCTTCCACCTATATGTCAATGAAAATAAATCATTTGCAGATATCGCCTATATTATTAACGCTAAAGGATACCGCACACGCCGCGGCCGAAAATGGGAATCCCGGAACATAATCGATATGATACAGAATCCCTTTTATATCGGGAAAATAAGATGGAATTATACAGAAAACAGAGCTCGGAAGCTCTCAGGAGAAACAATCATTGTGGACGGAAAACATGAACCTTTAATTGATCTGGAAACCTTTAATCAGGCGAACCAAAAATATAAAAAAATGTCTGCAACGCAGAATCATGGCAAGCGTACCATCCTCTCCGAAAAACACTGGCTGTCCGGGATGCTCAAGTGCTCCGCCTGCGGCGCTTCCCTCGCCTTCCAGCGTGGGTATAATAAGAAAAAGAACGTGGAGCATCCTCATTTTGTATGTTATCGCCATGTCAAAGGCATGTGTGAGTGTCGAAATTCGATAACTGCTGCCAAAGCGGAACATGATGTTATGGAAGGGCTCAAAGATCTTATCGGAAATGATACAATTGCTTACTTAGATCCCATACCAGCATATCAACCAAGCCGGGAACATATTGAAAAGCAAATAGAATCCCTCCGGAGCAGGCTTAATCGCCTCAGAGAGGCATTTTTATCAGGCATTGATACAATTGATGAGTATAAAGAGAATAAAACCCGAATTGAGGCGGAAATCGCAAAATTAGTGACTGAATATTACGAGGAGCAGCCAATAGCTCCGGAACCGGTCACGCCGGACAGGATCAAAGATGTATATGATTTTATAGAATCCAGCGACAGCATGGTTGACCGGGCAACGGCCCTCCGGGAAATCGTTGACCATATCGTATATGACAAGGCAAGCGACACCATGAAATTTTACTTAAAATAAAAATAACCCCGATGTTTTTTCGGGGTTATTAGTTTTCGTGGAAAGACCGCCATACTGCGAAATGATTGCCTGTGCCAGCTTGGCGTTCGTTTCTTTGATATTTACCGGACACTGTAAACGTTTTTCATAAATCCACATTAACAACCACACTCCTTTTCCCACGGCCATGGGCGGTTCACCCAGCACCAATAATCATCAGGGTTCACCTGATATCTGTTCAATGCTCCATACTGTTCTGAATATTCATGGAGTGCGGACATTCTCATGTTTTTATATTTACAGTATTCCTCCAGTGCTTCCTGACATTCCGGATGGGTATCCAGATACAGGGTGATGTCATCGATCATAAAAGATACTTCTGAAATATGCTGCAAAAGCTCTTTCTGGTTCATTTTATTCATTACATATTCCCCCTTACACCACAGAAAATAAGGTCAAGGCATGGAAATGCCGTTCCCTGCTTCAAACTGTTGCATGGGGAATAGAGATTCTCCCATTCCTGCACCGGCACATAGCACATACCGAGCGGCATGTTGCGCATATGCACATTGGAATCTCTGCAGTCATTGTTATTCTGATGACAATACTGCGTAGTAGAATTATTATAATTGCTGGCAGACATATTGGAGCTGCAGCCACAGCCCTGTCTGTTATATGGCATACGACCATTTGGTCTATACTGATTCACAACGGTTACCTCCATTACTTTTCTTTTGATAATTTATCATATGAGACAAAGGAGAAAAGTGTGAATTGTTGTGGATCAGTCAGCCGCTTTAACGGATAAAATTGGTTTTCACGGAAAGATCCTGTTTTGGAAATTCGATTCCTGCTTTCCGTCCGGCTTCGATACATTTCAGCATCCATGCCATATTGTTTGCCAGATTTTCCATCGTGAGAATCCCTTCTTTATCCTGCATTACCTCGTCCGGCGTATTGCCATGTACCTGATTCCAGTAAGTGGACGAAACGATCGGCATACTGTTTATGGTAAAATATTTATTCATCTGATCAAATGCCGCAGAAGCTCCACCCCTTCGGCAGCTCACAACAGACGCACCCGGCTTACCCTGAAATACACTGCCTTTTCCATAAAACGCGCGGTCCAGAAATGAGGTAATGCTGCCGGACGCGCTTGCATAATGAACCGGCGTGCCAAATACAAAGCCGTCCGCCATCTTTGCTTTTTCTACAAATACATTCACGCAGTCGTCCCGGAAGCATTTCCCGTTTTTCAGACAGGCATTACAACCGATACAGCCTGCCAGCGGCTGGTTCCCCGTCTGAAAGATCTCTGTCTCAATCCCGTTTTGCTGCAAAACTTCTTCGATCACCCGAAGCGCAGTATATGTACAGCCGTTTGCATGAGGACTTCCGTTTACTAAAATAACTTTCATTTTTCTTGCTCCTTTCCATTTTAACGCAAATAATACTTCTATATCATATTCCCCGCCATTCATCTTTAACACCGGGAAACAGAATAACAGCCGGAAGACAAGTTCCGGCTGCTTTTCATTATTTATTGACCATATCCGTTTCCACCCGGATTGTTCGGATCATTGTAGTTGTTGTTATTGTAGCTGTTATCGCTGTAGCCATTGTCACCGTAGCCGTTACCATTGTAGCCATTGCCATTATAATTATTATAACTATTCGGATCTTCTGGCGGCGGCGTGCTTCCATATGGTACAAAGTCACCGTTCGGTGCATATGAGTTGTCAAACGAGGACGGATCAAAACCGTTGCTGACCGCACCTTGTATACCCGCCTGCTGCGTCAGCTTATTCTTTTTCTTTTGGCATACGCCCACAATGATGAAAATAATACCAACGAGTAAGAAAACGCCGGCAATGACAAGGCCCGGAATTCCAGAGCTGGTTGTATCGATCGTGTAGAATCTTGCATAGGTGTCAAACTCAGATTCATCATAATCCATATCCTCCAGTAAGTCTTCAAAATACTGCTTTTCCTCACCCTTCATCTTCTTCAGCGTTCCCTTGAAGGTAACCGGTGTCGGAAGATCGCCCAGACCGTCCAGATAGTTATAAGTAGCATTAATAATGGAATCGATCTTACTTTTATCTGAGGAATAAACTTTCATTCCGATAAATGTTCCGTCATCCAACCAGATCATGCAATAATATTCCTCTGAAGTTTTAACTCCATATCTTTTATGCTCCATGGTTGCATACCAGTCTACAACTGCATCTACGCCTACCGTCACTCTGGAGCCTACCGGAATATTCTCACCCAAATCTGTATTCAGATTATACTCCTTGCCAAACAAACCTTTGATCTCCGTAAAATCAAAGATAATAAATAATGCTGCCATTACTATAAAAACGATACCTGTTACAATTTTATTCTCTTTCATTTTTCCCTTCCTTATCTTTGTTTCTTATCGGACAGCTCTATGCTTTTTTGCCCGGTTCCTCATAATCATACTTCAATACAATAACCGTAAGCGGCGCAATATCCAGCGTGATGGAATTCTGCATTCTGTCGCAAGGCTCCGCCACTGCCTGAATCTTCTTTCCATGGTTGGTTCTTCCCAGTCCGCCGTACTTTTCCTCGTCGGAATTTAAGATTTCCGTATACTTTGTTACGCAAGGCACGCCGATCTTGTAACCTTTCCGCTCTACCGGTACAAAGTTGCAGATAAAGAGCAGCTGGTCTTTTTTACTGGAGCCGCGTCTTACGAAGGAAACGATGCCGGAATTTGGATCATCGCATTTTGTCCACTCAAATCCGATCGACTCATTGTCATTACAATACAGGCTGTCATACTTCGTATAAAGATGATTCAATTCCTTCACGAAATCCTGCATCCCTTTGTGGAACGGCTGGTCGAGCAGATACCAGTCAAGGCTTCTTGCCTCGCTCCACTCGCGGAGCTGGGCAAATTCCTGTCCCATGAACAGAAGTTTCTTGCCCGGATGTCCGTACATGAATCCGTACGCCGTCCTTAAATTGGCAAACTTGTCAATCTCATATCCCGGCATTTTGTTCAGCATGGAACATTTCAGGTGCACAACCTCATCATGGGAAATAACCAGAACATAATTCTCCGCATATGCATATGACATACTGAATGTCAGTTTGTTATGGTTGTCCTTCCGGAAATAAGGATCCAGCTTCATATATTCAAGGAAATCATTCATCCAGCCCATATTCCACTTAAACAGAAATCCCAATCCGTTCATGGAAGCCGGTGCGGTAACTCCCGGCCATGCCGTGGATTCCTCTGCGATCAGATAAGCGCCCGGATTCCTCTCTTCCATAATGGTATTGACATTCTGAAGCAGGGCGATCGCTTCCAGATTTTCTTTTCCGCCATTCTTATTTGCCACCCACTGGCCGTCCTGTTTTCCGTAATCCAGATATAGCATAGAAGCAACCGCATCCACGCGCAGACCATCAATGTGGAACTTTTCTACCCAGAACAACGCATTGGAAGTAAGGAAGTTTACAACCTCATTCCTGCTGTAATCGAAAATATAGGTACCCCAGTCCGGATGTTCGCCTTTTCTCGGATCGCTGTGCTCATACAGCGGCATACCGTCAAAACGTCCGAGACCATGCGCATCCCTTGGGAAATGCGCCGGTACCCAGTCAAGGATTACGCTGATTCCCTTTTCATGCATATAATCCACAAAATACATAAAATCCTGCGGAGTTCCGTAACGGCTGGTCGGTGCAAAGTAATTCGTGACCTGATATCCCCAGGAACCGTCAAACGGATATTCCGCAATACCGATCAGTTCAATATGGGTATATCCCATATCCAGAAGATATTTCCGGAGCATAACGGCAAGTTCCCGATAATTATAGAAACCGAAATCCGAATCTTCGATTGCTTTCTTCCATGAACCCAGATGACATTCATAGATTGCCATCGGTTTTTTGATCCTGTCGGTACGGCTCATTTTTTTACGCTCTGCGATCCATGCTTCATCTTTCCATTTGTAAGACTCCGTATCTGCAACAATATTTGCGTTATCCGGCCGCATCTGACACTGATTTCCATACGGATCCGCCTTATATAATATCTCGCCGTAGCGGGTGAGTATCTGGAACTTATAAACAGCCCCCGGCAGAACATCCGGTATAAAGATTTCATATACGCCGGAAACCGAATGGATCTGCATCGGATGAAGCGCGCCGTCCCACATATTGAAATCACCGACTACGCTGACACGTCTTGCGTCCGGCGCCCAGACCGCAAAATATGTTCCTTTTACACCGTCAATCTCCATCGGGTGCGCGCCCATTTTATTGTAAATATCATAATTCTTACCTTCGGCAAACAGGTATGCGTCATAATCCGTAAATAATCCGTCAAATGCATAACAGTCTGCGGAAGTTACCGTCGTTCCGTCGTAATACTCCGTAACCAGACGGTATTTTGTACCCTTAAACTTTTTGCTTGGAAAATAGATACCGTAAAATCCGTTCTCTCCGATCTTTTCCAGCGGATAAAGCGTCTTGCCGGACGGAGATTTCACGGAAACAGAAGACGAATGCGGTTTATAACAGGTAATTACCTGTCCGTCGCCATAATCATGTATACCAAGAAGGTGCTTTGGTGCATTGATCTTTCCGTCCAGAAGTTCGTCATACAGTATCCAGTTGATCCAGTTGTGCAGTTTGCTGTTCATTACACCCCTCCTACAAAAATAGTTGTAAATATTCTACCACTGAATACATTTTCTGTAAAGCATTTCCCACTCTTTAAATCTATGTTTCAACAAGGTTTTTTCCTTGCTATCAACAGGAAAATAGAATATAATCTAAGCAAATAGGTTTTCCGGAGGATTCATAAATTAATGCCATCTTATAACAATGCGGGGATGATCGTGATCGAGACCGCTCCGCCTTATCAAATTACAGACTTCGACGAGGGAATCTGCCAGATTCTTGGCTTTTCGTATGCAGAATTTGAAGAAACCAAACACTCTCTGAAAGAACTTATGCGTAAAGAGGATTTTGAAAAAGCTTCCGAATCTATCAGTTTTGAGCTGGAGCTTTCCAACCATATCAGCCTCCGGCTCCCTTTGATCGACCGCAGAGATAACATCATCACCGTTCTCTGTTACGGTCAGGCTTTCTTTACCAGTGACGGGCGGGTGGTGCTCCAGTGTACCCTTACGGATATCTCTCATCTGGAAACCGCAGCGAGCGAGACCGTAAAAGCAAGAACCGATCTGGAACGATTTGCCAATTCCGTACCGAGCGGCGTCAGCAAACATCTCCTTGACAACAATTTATCGGTTATCTGGGCAAACCGCGCGTTTTATAAACTGAGCGGTTATACGGAGGCGGAATTTGAGGAAGCCTTTCACAGAAACACATTTAAGATCATTTACCGTCCGGATCTTGCCATGGTTATCGACGCTCTTGCCGACCTTTCAGAGGAGCATGATTCTGACGTAAATTTCCGTATTGTCTGCAAAGATAAAAAAATCAAATGGGTAAATGCCATTCTCGCCCACTCGGAGGAAAGACAGGAAGGATTTCCGGTCATCAATCTGGTGCTGACGGATATTACTTCTCTCAAGGAAGCGGAAATGCGGGCGTCTCTGGAGCAGCAGAAATTTGAGATTCTCTCCGATATTACAGAAGAATTGGCGTTTGAATATGACCTGCGTGAAAACATCATCACGTTTGCGGAAAAATTCTCGCAGATCTTCAATCTGGATCCGATCATGCAGAATCCTTTTGATTCACTGGTCAAAGCAGGCATCGTACCGGAAGAATCTTACGAACCTCTGCGCCGCCTGTTTCAATCCGCCGTCGAAGGCAAAGAATATTATTCTACGGAATTTCTTCTGAATACAAGTTCCGGCAAACAATGGTACATGTCCACGTTCTCATCCATCCGGGATGAAGACGGGAACCCGATCCGGGTTGTCGGTCTGATCCGGAATATCAACAAACAGAAAATTGAACAGAAAAATCTTCTGCACCGCGCTGAATCCGACCTTATGACCGGTCTTTTAAATAAATCTACCACAGAGGGAAGGATCCGGGACCGTCTGCGGTCATCAAACGGCACATCAAATGACGCCATGCTTCTGGTGGATATCGATGATTTCAAGAAGATTAACGATACATACGGTCATCTGATGGGGGATGAGGTAATCCTTACGGTTGCCGACTCTTTCCGGGAGCTGATCGACAAACGGCATATCACGGGAAGAACCGGCGGCGACGAATTTACCGCTTATCTGAAAGATATTCCAAATCAGGCATATGCCGAAGATATGGCAAAGAAAATCCGCACCTATGTCACAGAGCATTTCGAAGGACAAGATGACAATCCTTCTCCGACTTTAAGTATCGGTATTTCCCTTACCTCCTCCGGTATTTCTTATGCGGATCTGGCGGAGCAGACGGATACCGCATTATATCATACGAAACTAAAGGGCAAGAACGGATACTCCGTTTACACGCCGGATATGCAGCGGCAGGAATATGTGAACGAAAGAGCAGGCGCCGATACGGCTGCCGGCATGGAGAAAAACCTTTCATTTATTGACGAACTTGTCAATCTTTTATACATGCGCCAAAATACATATCAGACGCTTGAAAAGGCAATTCAACTGATCGGTTCGCAATATCCGATCGACCGGATCTGTATCTGGGATTATCCGCATTCTCAGGACAGCGGCTTCCTGCAATGTAGCCATATCTGGAACCGTGATACCGGCATCCGTACAGACCAGTTAAAAAAGACGGCACCCGCCATTTTCTTTGAAGAAATTGCCCAGCTTAGCACAAACGGCTCTTTCTATGTAAAGGACCTATCCGTTTCCGGCATCAGCAAGACCGATTCCATCGCTGCAAATCAAAATGTAAAGAGCCTGCTTCAGTCCAATATCATCTATGGCAGTAAACCGATCGGTTATATTACCTTTGCTTCTTTGAATGACACGGATTACTGGTCGGAAGAAGAGATCATACAGTTCAATATCATTTTCAAGCTTCTGTCTGAAACGATATGCAGCAACTATATGTCCATTACCCTGAACACCGTCCGGGAAGATACGATCCGTTCCTTTGACGCTATGGATAACGGTATCATCATCCTGAATGCAGATACTCATGAGATCCTGTATTTCAATCCGGCGATCAAGGAACTGATCCCGTCTATTACGATAAACAGTGCCTGCCATTTTATCATACAGCAGGAGCATGATCCATGCTTTGAATGTCCGATCAAGCAGCTGACGGAAGGCCGTACCCGTGTACGGATCTCCAAAACGATCCCAAGTACCGGTATCGAATTGGAGTTTGTTGCAACGCCGTTTGCCTGGAATCTGGATATCAATGCAATCCTCCTGTCCGCCACGGTAACGGCAAGACGCCGCCAGGAGGATTTTTACCGGAAGGAAACCGACTATGGCAAAGAATGATCCGATATCAATTATTAATCAACATATTAAGACCGGTGAGTTTTCCCGCCTCTATCTTCTATTCGGAAATGAGGGATATTTAATACGGGAATTTAAAGAATCTCTTCTTTCCGCACTTCTTCCGGAAGAAGATACCATGAATTTTTCCCAGTATAAAGGCGACCGCTGCGATGTGAAAACGATATTGAACGACGCAGAGACTATGCCTTTCTTTGCAGACAGGCGTGTGATCCTGGTGGAGGACAGCGGTTTTTTTAAGAATGCGAACGATACGCTTGCAGATGGCTTTGAAAAGCTTCCTGATACAACCGTTCTCATTTTCTGTGAGCAGAATGTTGACAAACGCCTCCGTACATACAAATCTCTCACCAAATCCGGCACCCCGCTGGAATTTGAGACTCCGGACGAACCAACGCTTCTGAGATGGATAAAATCCCGTCTGAATTCGGACGGATTTTCCGTAGACGATGTGGCGGTTTACAAATTGCTGGAAGCCGCAGGAGCTGATATGAACCGGCTTCAGAACGAAGCGGAAAAGCTGAAAAGCTACTGTTTTGAAAAAAAACATATTACTGCAGACGACGTTGAAAATATATGCGTCAGCCAGATAGAAAATAAAGTCTTTGACATGACAGACGCGATTTCCCGACAGGATACGGAAACGGCGCTCCGGCTTTACAACGATCTTCTAATGCTGCGGGAACCTGCCATGCGGGTTTTATATCTGATCACCCGCCATTATAATATTTTACTTCAGGTAAAGAAAATGCTGGAAGAACGCGCCGACCAGAAACGGATCGCAGCGGTTGTAAAAATACCGCCTTTTACCGTAAAGAAATATTCCGCACAATGTAAAAACGAAACATATCAAAACCTGCTGACAAAAGCCGAAAGCTGTCTCAATGCCGATTTTAAAATTAAAAGCGGACAGACTACAGACAGAGATGCGGTGGAAATGCTTATCATTGAGCTCGTCCATCCAAAGGAACCGTCAGCCGGAGCATAAAAAAAGAATGTTCTTTTTAGTAAGAACATTCTTTTTTATATGCTGTAAACTGTTATATTTACGCCATCTTATTTACGGCAAGAGTAAGACGGGAAACTTTTCTTGCAGCGGTATTCTTATGATAAATACCCTTGGAAGCTGCCTTGCTGATCTCGGAAGTTGCTGCCTTAAGCGCTGCTTCTGCTGCCTTCTTGTCGCCGCCTTCAATCGCTTCCTCTACATACTTCACCATAGTCTTAACCTTCGTCTTAACCATCTTATTTCTTAATGTCTTCTTCTCAATAACATTAATTCTTTTTTTCGCTGATTTGATGTTAGCCAATGTTCTTTCCCTCCATAAATCCATAAATGAAACGTTTATGTTAAATGCATATCACAATAGCCAAGACACGTTCGGCATGCACACACCATTTGCACACCGGGCCAGTGAAAACACAATTAGCACGACTTTTCAAAAACACGCATGGATTATATTAGCAGATATCATTTTTTTCGTCAAGGATTATTTCGCAATTCTCTTAATATTTCCCTTTCCTGAGAGGTATAATTTTTGAGGACGATGAAAAGATACTCGTCTAACGGAAGTCGTTTCCCCGCAGAAGAATGTGCGTTTTATCGCTATCAATAATGGCATTGACAGCAATAACGCCGCCGAAGTGGTTTACAACGATTTGATTTACAAATGATGCCCTCCCCACGGAGAATTGCCGCTGTCAATCGATGGCGGCTTTTCCTTTTCAGCAGGTGTTCAAGAAGTCATAAAGTCGGCAGTATAGTCGAAGGGGGATATATTATTTTGTTTAGTTGCTGACCTTTTGGCTTATGAACGCTATCATCCTGTTATAAGCATCTTTTGCGATTTCATCCACTCTTTCATTTGCCACAAAGCAATGAGGCATCAGAATATTCTTTTCAGCCAACGGATCGATGAGTTCA
>CANRMC010000010.1 GCA_947631605.1 uncultured Lachnospiraceae bacterium | reverse complement strand
GTAATCGATCTTGTGGTGAATACGTTCGGTATGTATGGCGGCAAGGTTCTGGAGCGAATCACGCATAATGAGGATCCTTGGAAGGAAGCTAGAAAAGGTTACGGAGACAGTATTCCGTCCAGTGAGCTTTTGCCAAAAGAGCGTATCATGAAATATTACGTGGCCGTAAACCGTAAATATGGAATCGGGACGGAAGAAGGGCTTAACGCTTACATTCACGATATGCTAATGAACAGCGCATCTGTTCTATGATAAGGAATAATAAAAAATGGCGATGCCATAGCGGACGACTAAATAATCGAAGACTTAAGACTCAGGAAGAGATATTTCTTTTCTGGGTCTTTTTTTGCAAGAGGGGTTTAAGACGGCTTTCTTTCTTTGACTAGGATATGTTAACCGTAAAAAACACAATAAAACCGTAAAAAAACACAAGTTTTCTCTTGACGGAAAAGCATATTCGTGGTACACTGATTTGCGTTGACTGTTGAAAATGAAGATTAAAGATAACGTCAACGGATAAACGCTTTTTGCGGAGTGAAAAATAAATATGGCCCTGTGGTCAAGCGGTTAAGACATCGCCCTTTCACGGCGGTAACACGGGTTCGATTCCCGTCAGGGTCATTTCCTTTTTGGCAGATTTCCGGTTTTCAGCCGGATATCCGCTTAATTTTATTTATTATGGACGTTTAGCTCAGTTGGTTAGAGCAATCGGCTCATAACCGATCGGTCCCGGGTTCGAGTCCCTGAACGTCCACTATTCATACCAAGATGTTCCGTAGGATACAGACGTTCCGCAGAATACAGCCCTTTCGCAGGATAAGGCAGATGCTTGGTAAAAGAAGATAGTCATGGCCCAGTGGCTCAGTTGGTTAGAGCGCCGCCCTGTCACGGCGGAGGTCACGGGTTCGAGTCCCGTCTGGGTCGCTTTTATCATTAACTACATTAATAAGCCGGCGTGGCGGAACTGGCAGACGCACAGGACTTAAAATCCTGCGGGTGGCGACACTCGTACCGGTTCGATTCCGGTCGCCGGCACTATAAAGCTTAAACCTGATTATGGGTTTAGGCTTTTTTTGCAGTTATTTTACAATTGACAATCATTTATTGATGATATAGTCTGATAACAGGAGTAGAAAAAATTGAAACAGAAAAAACTATTCAACATGGATCGGTATTGGTGGACGGCGCTTTTCGTAATCCTCATCATTGTGGGTTATGCCATGGTGGGGATGAATACAAAGGATGCCTCCAAACATTTTTATAATGATGCGATCATCAATCTGGATTCCGGATGGGAAACGGAAGCCGGTAATTTTGTTATGCTCAGCGATCTGCCTCACGGGGATATTACGATTGAGCGTTCAGTTGCAGATATTGATTTTACGAATAAGAGGCTGTGCTTCAAAAGCGTAGATACATTTTTTGAAGTGATCGCAGATAAAAATGTTATATACACCTATTATCCGGAGCAGAAAGATATTCTGGGCAGCTCCTACGGCATGTATATTCATGAAATCCCGATCCCGGTCGGCACCGAAACCATTACGCTGAAGCTGTTTCCGATTTTCGACAGGAACCCCGCGGCATTTATAAATACGCTGGTTATAGATCCGGGCATGTATATGGGGGATTTATTCAAAAAAGGAATACCGGGTTTCTGTATCTGTCTTTTGATGTTGATCCTCGGCATTATTCTGATTCTGGTAAGTATACTGACTGCTCATGAAAATCAGGAGCAGCAGATCGAATTCTTTTCTCTCGGAGCATTTTCCGCTTTGATCGCTATATGGGCGGTAAATGATACAATGGTTCTGCAGGTTCTGACGCAGAGCCCGGCGGTAATCCGCATGATCAACTATATTACGCTGATCTTTCTGCCGTATTTTCCGGTTTCTTTTATTGCGGGAGCGGTAAATCAGAAAAAGACGAAGCTTCTGCCGGTTCTGTTCTTTTTGATATGCGTAAATTTCATATTAAATATCACGCTTTCGTCTTTGAAGATTGTGGATTATTTTAATTTAGTCACGGTTTCGCAGTGTATCATTGTTGTGGCGTTATGCATGGGTATATATCTGGTGGTTTCCGCGATCCATAAAAAGAGTATGGAACGAAGTTTCCTGATCGTTCTGATCCTGGGACTGGGTGCAGGAATACTTGGAACGGGTATCGACCTTTTGCGGTACCGTTTTATTGAAGGCGTCGACCAGAGCGCCAGTTTTTATACCTGTATAGGCGCATTTATCTTTCTGGTGCTGATCGGTATCTACTTTATCAGGGAATACAGCCGTGTCCGTATGGAAAAAGGGCAGGCAGAGGTTATGGCGCGGCTGGCATATCTGGACGGTCTGACCGGACTCAAAAACAGGCGGGCATTCAACGAAGTGGAATCGGAGCTGCAGGGGCGGCCGGAAGAAACGTGCATCGTAATTCAATTTGACATCAATAATATGAAAAAGGTAAATGATGAGTACGGGCATATGGCAGGCGATAAACATATCATAGCCGCAGCAAATGCGATTCAGAAAAGCTTTGAGGAAATCGGCGCCTGCTACCGGACGGGCGGTGATGAGTTTATCGTGCTGATAACGGAATCCGCTGACGTGGAAAATGCGAAACATGCCCTGCAGGACATGGAAAAAAATATACAGGCGTATAATCAGAGTGAGAATCCGCCGGTTCCGTTGGAAATCGCTTACGGCATGGCTTTGCACCAAATGTCCGGTGAAAGCCTGAAGAATGCCGAGCTGCTGGCGGATCAGAGGATGTACGAGTGCAAGAGGCGGAAAAAGAGCAGTCATTAAAATAAAAACAGACACGCATTTCGGGATTTCTTCATAATAGATAGGTAAAAGAAAAAATGAAGGAATAAAATGAAAATTATAGATGTATCAACATTTCAGGGCGTTATCGACTGGGAAAAGGTGAAGAGATCCGGAATAGAAGCGGTGATCCTTCGGTGCGGATATGGCAAAAATTTAAAAAAGCAGGACGACGCACAGTTCAAACGGAACGCGGATGAGTGTACCAGACTTCAGATTCCCTTCGGCGTGTACCTATATTCATATGCGAAAAATGAGGCAGACAGCCGAAGTGAAGCGGCTCATGTGCTTCGGCTTGTAAAAGGCTACAAATTGTCGCTTCCGGTTTATCTGGATTTAGAGGAGGAAGGGACGGAGGATTATGCAAGAAAGGGAGCGGAGGTCTTCGGCGACATCATCGAAAAGGCCGGTTACTGGTGCGGCGTCTATGCGAATAAATTCTGGTGGGAAAACTATCTGAAAGGTTTGGAGCGTTTCTCCAAGTGGGTAGCGCAGTATAGCAAGGAACTGACCTATGAGGGTGCTATTGATATATGGCAGTATTCATCTGAAGGAAGGATAGACGGAATTGCCGGTAATGTAGATATGAATATCAGCTACAGGGATCTGGTAACGCTGGTATTAAATACAGATCTTACGAAGCCGGAAACACCTGCCGAAAAACCTGTGATCTATACGGTGAAAGCCGGCGATACCCTGACAGGAATCGCCAGAAAATACGGCACAACCATTTATATGTTAAAGAAATTAAATCAAATAAAAAATGCGAATCTTATTTATGTAGGACAGAAGCTGATAGTAAAGAAGTAACATCTGCGGATAAATAATAAAAAAAGCGGCGCCGCCGGTCATTATATGACTGGCAGCGTCGTTTTCTGCATTTCTCGCAGCATTTCTACATTCCCTGCAGGATTTTATAGAGCAGACGGTGCAATTCGGCAGCTTCCTCCGGCTCAAGATTGACGCATGCTGCAATTTTTTCAGGGACGGCTGCAGCATGTTCTTTTAAGTTTTCTCCCTGTTTTGTGATCTCGACCATGAGAACGCGTTCATCCTCGGAAGAACGGTAGCGTTTAACAAACCCTTTTGCCTCGAGGCTTTTTAAAACCGGCGTCAGGGTGCCGGAATCCAGAAAGAGTTTTTTTCCAAGTTCTTTGACATTGATTTTTTTATTTTCCCAGAATACCATCATAGCGACATACTGCGTATAAGTCAGATTTAGTGCGTCAAGATACGGACGGTATTGTTTGATGACTTCTCTGGATGCCGCATAAAGAGGAAAGCAGAGCTGGTATTCCAGTTTCAATGAATCGCTTTTTTTCATCATATTTTATTGTTCCTTTGCAGCGTTGTAGGCTTCCCGAACCGCCTTTGCCAACTGGTCGGCGCAGGAAGTTGGACGGCGGCCGCAGAGATTTCCGGCGAGTTTATTTTCAATCTCCTCTACGGTATATCCGTCAACAAGTTTGGAGATTGCTTTCAGGTTGCCGTTGCACCCTCCGAGGAACTCCACATTGTAGATCTTCCCGTCCTCAATATCGAAACTAATCAACTGGGAACAAACATCTTTTGTTTTGTACTGGTATCTCATGATAAAACCTCCTCAATTTTTGCTCGTACTTTTTTTAAAGAAGCGATTGGTTCAAAACGTGCTGATACATTGCCGTTCTTATCGATCAGAAACTTTGTAAAGTTCCATTTGATTGATTTTTTTCCGGTCAGCCATTTGTAGAGCGGAATAGCATTTTCTCCATTTACCTCAATCTTTGAAAACTGCGGAAAAGTAATGCCATAACGGCCGGTGCAGAAGGAATGGATTTCTTCATCGCTGCCCGGCGCCTGATTAGCGAACTGGTTGCAGGGGAAATCCAGAATTTCAAATCCCTTCTCTTTGAACTCTTCGTAGATATCTTCTAGTGTATCATATTGCGGAGTGAATCCGCAACCGGTTGCTGTATTTACAATGAGCAGCACTTTTCCTTTGAAATCGGAAAGAGGAATCTCGTTTCCGTTTTGGTCTTTTACAGTAAAATCATAGACATTCATATTATGCACCTCCGATTGATTGAATAAAATTAAATTGATATAAATTGAATTATACACAAAATAATAGAGTTGTCAAGTAAAACTATCATGTATTTTTTAATATATCAAAATATAAATATAAATATGAATATGGTAAAATAATTTATATAAAAATATAAATTTGATATAGAAAGGCATAAATTATCAGGAAAAAGTCGTAAATACATGATTTAATGTAATTACACTGAAAGGAGGAAATAAAATGAACTTAGCAATGGGTATTCAAAAGGCTGTTGATTACATTGAGGAACATATTACAGATGAATTGAATTATAACGAAATTGCAAGACAAGCTATGTGTTCACCGTACTATTTTCAAAAAATTTTCGGAATACTTTGTGGTATAACAGTCGGCGAATATATTCGCAACAGACGGCTTTCACTTGCCGGAAATGAAATTGTGAAAACAGGTACAAAGGTAATTGATATCGCATTGAAATACGGCTATGAATCGCCGGAAAGTTTTACAAGAGCCTTTGTTCGCTTTCACGGTGTAACTCCGTCTGAGGTAAGACAAAAATCCTGTGAACTAAGGTCATTTTCCCGCCTGAAAGTGCAAATTATATTGAAAGGCGGTAATTCTATGAACTACAAAATTATCACAAAAAATGCGTTTACGGTTCTTGAAAAAGTTGAAAGGCATACGGTTTCCGGTGAACAAAATCTGAACACAATTCCGGATTTCTGGGATAGGGCACATAAGGATGGAACAATTACAACTCTGCTTGGAAATGCTTCAGATAAAAAATTTATCTTCGGAATATGTTACGGTAACAGCCACACTGACTGTGAAGATTTTGACTACGGGATTGCAGTTGAATGCGCTCCTGATACAATTGCACCCAAAGGTTATCGTGTCAATGAAATTCCGGCAAGAACTTGGATTATTTTTGAATGCACGGGAGCAATGCCTAATGCAATCCAAAAACTTTGGCATGAAATCTGTGCGGAATTTTTTCCGGTTTCAGATTATCAGCCAACTTATGAATTGGATATCGAGGCTTACCCCGACGGCGATATGACAGCTGAAAACTACAAAAGTTATATCCTGATTCCTGTTGTAAATGAGTAAACAAACGATTCAAACTATGACTATACAATGATTTCATAGCATAAAAATAGCGGACAGCGCTTCAATTGTATGAAACACCGTCCGCTATATTTCTTATTCAGTTTTCTTTGTCAACAGGCTATCTACCAAAAAACTCTCCGAAAAATCGCACTTTTCGTATGACGTGGTGGGATGTGTTTTGAAATTGGTTTGGTTATAATATATTTTGAATAAATTAATTTCATTTACCCGCTGAAATACGATATAATATTATTATGTTTTTATGATCGGAATGAGGAGATGAGGAACATGCGCACATTTATAATTTCAGATATACACGGGCAATATGACGCATATATGAAAATGCTGGAAAAGATTGATTTTTCTGAGGAGGACACTCTGTATGTGCTGGGCGATATTCTCGACCGGGGACCGCGCCCGATCAGTATTGTTCTTGATCTGATGAGCCGGCCGAATGTGGTGTGTCTGGCGGGAAATCATGAGTATATGGCGCTGACCTGTCTGCGTTTTCTGATGAAAGAAGTGACGAAGGAAAATCTGGAACGGCTGGATCCGGATATTGTACTGGATATTCTGAATTGGCAGCAAAACGGTTCCGATACTACGCTTGCGGAGTTTCGAAAGCTGGATAAAGAGCAGCAGAAAGCGGTTGTTTCTTTTATGGAAGATTTTGAGCTGTATGAGGAGATCCATATGAATGGCAAGGATTATATCCTGGTTCACGCAGGGCTCGGTAATTTTCGGCAGAATAAAGAACTCTGGGAATACGGTATTGAGGAGCTGGTCTGGGAGCGACCGAATTATGAGAAAGCATATTTTTCGGATAAATATGTGATCGCCGGACATACGCCGACGCAGGTCATTCAATCGAATCCGAATCCGGGATATATTTTTCATAAAAACAACCACATAGTAATCGACTGCGGCGCCGGTTTCGGAGAGCGGCTTGCATGCCTCTGTCTGGATACGATGGAGGAGTTTTATGTGGAGTGCGAAGAATCGTAATATTAAGTTTCAATTTTTTTAATAATATCATTTACATTATTTTCATTGGTTACGTTGGGATATTTTGTATTGAAGGCTAATAAGGCTTGTTTCGTAGATGTCTCAATATTAAGGTATTGTTTGTATAAAGATTCTAAACAATCCTCCTTCATGATTTCAGTAATGAAATCCCTTGAATCCTGAGGTATGGTTTCCCATTTTCCGTAAAGATTACACACTGCTTCTTGAATTGAATGAAGTGTTTGGGGTGTTCCTCTTTCTTTTTCTTCTTGCAGAATACCGATTATATCTGATATATCATTTTTATATTTCCTTCCAGACATTAATTTCATGGCAGTCAGATAATCGCCGGAAATTGTTCGTACTTCTAATACATGTCCAAATTCTTTATAAAACTTAGAATATTGTAAAAGCTTTGCTGAGTAGGATTTGGTTTTCATGAAATCTGAATTCAGCCAACCATTTGGAAGTCCCATTTCATCGCCAACGAAATTGATAGATTCTTTCATTGAAGCAGTAGTACGAATGATAGCATCAATATCATAAGTCATGTTTCGGAAATTATAATTAGCCAGGATTGCAGCTCCGCCAATCAATATAATTTCAGCAAAAGCAGACTTGCCATTTCTTCTGCGAAACTCTTTTGCGAGCCTGCTAAAACAGGCATCTAAATTATCTTTCGTAAATGTTATATCAACAGACATTTCGAATCTCACTTTCTACAATATTGAAATTTAAAAATTCAGGAATTGCTTTTTTAAGACATTCTTTACAATGCTTATCAGTCTTCATGGCGGCATCTGCAAGGAGTGCACTTGCAGGATAAATGATTTCCTGAAGCCGTTGGGAACGAATATCATTATAGTTGGTACAGATTGGAACATTATTTTCCCTCGAAAGATAGTCTACCATGGCAAGCAGGTAAAACGCTTCCGGATACCATTTTCGTTCGTATAATGATCTGACTTCGTTGGTTGCAAGAACTTCGATAATAAAACTCATGTCACCTTTATCTTTTACGAAATGGCAGACATTGCTTTTAAATACTTCAAAGGAATTTCGTGATTCCGGACTGTTGATGTGAATTTCCTGTGAAATAAGACTTTCCATTGAAACGTTCAATGTTTTTGCAATCCGGAAAATTGTTTCTGCGGAGCATTTTTCAATATGTGCTTTTCCGGAACAAATATCTGCAATCGTAGTCTGTGGGACTCCGCTTTCTTTTGCCAGTCTGTATTTTGACATATGCTTTTCAGCCAATAGATCATTTAAATGCATTTGAGATCACCTCTGTTTTGATTATGTCGGTTGACCGAAGTATTGTCAAGCAAAAAAATTATGAAAATATCACTTGTTTGCCGCTATAAATCAAATTATTGACAGGAAATATTGCTTGAGAATAAAAAAACGCATTGTAGAATTAGCTTAATGGAAAAAATGCAACAGGAGGCTGACCGAAAGGTTAGTCTCTTTTTTTGAATAATTTTTCGCAAAACATGGCATTTTAAGAAATAAATCTAAAATTCTTTATCCTATTTGATATTTTAAGGGAAAGTTCGACGATACATTGACGTTTTTTGACGTTACGCCGAAATGTCGATTAGGTTCATGCAGACGCGTTTCCGCTCCATGGATGAGTGTACATACCGATTGAGTGTGACTTCGACGGAGCTATGTCCAAGCAGCTCGGATAATGTCTTTACATCAAAACCCAATGCGATACAGTTGGTTGCAAACAAGTGGCGGAGACTATGGAAATGCACAGAGGGAAGCCCAGCGTTTTTTAGAAGTTTTGCGAAGCGATACTGCATGACTCTCGGCTCAACCGGTTTGTGGCTGTTCGATAGAACATAGAGTGAATCAGAATTCTTGAATGTTCTCATTATTTCCAGCATACGTTCCGGTATCGGAATCTCACGTCTGGAACTTATGCTTTTCGGTTCGGAGAGAACGAGCTTCGTTTTCTTCGAACTGTTTTTTGCCTGAATACGCTGAACGGTATGGCTGACGGTTAAAATCCGTTTTTCAAAATCAATGTCGCTCCATTTCAGCGCGCATGCCTCGCCAATCCTAAGCCCCATATACATGGAAAAAGATATGCCAAGTGCAGTAAGATTCTGATTTTCAGCGATATACGTCTCTAATTTTTTTTGCTCATTCGCAGAGAGGATTTTGACATCCGGCTTGCCTTTTTTCGGCATGACGATACCGTCAATTACGTTATGGATATGGTATTCTTGGCTTCCGTAACGGAAAACGGATTTTAGGATTACAATGATGTCTGTGACATATCGAGGCGAAAGTCCTGATTTCAGCTTGCTTTCTATGAAGACATACACATCTCTTGACCTTAATGTGCAGCATTGCATATCTCCGAATGCAGGAATCAGGTGTTTTTCGGCTTTCATAAGATAATTCGCCATTGTGGACTCTTTTATTCGGGTGGATGTGACAAACAGCCATTCCAAAATCAGTTCTCTGACCGTCATTTCCGTTAGGATAGTATCTTTCTTCTCATTTCCCAGCGCAAGCTCCGCATGAAATTCGGCTTCTTCCCGTGTTTTTCCATAAAAAGAACGATATTTTCTTCTGCCGTTTTCATCTTTTCCAAAAGAAATTCTACATTCCCACCGACCATCCCGACGATAATATACGGATTTGTTTTTCATACTTGAACCTCCTTGCTTTGAAAATATTCTTGATAATGAAAATTTTATATACTCTGCCTGTGATTTTAAATACACTAAGCTATAATTTGGATAATTATATTTTTTGCTCTTTAAAAGAACTTATTCTTAAAATGCCATGTGTTGTGAAAGTTTAACGCCGAATGGAGCAAACAGATTCATTCTGATGAGGCGGAACTTCCGACGGGCGTGACAGGAGAACTTATAGAGGAAGAAACGCCCGATCCGAATATGCCAATGCTGACAATCATGGTAGACGGAACGACATATAGCGAAGCATTTTATTATTTAAAGGAATCCTAAAAGATATGATAAGTTGAAAAGATGCTGGGACATTCTCGGTTTATCTGTCATATTTTATATCATGCTGATGCTTCCGGTTGCGGATTAGAGGATTTTTCATGTTTATTATGTTGCAAGTCCTGATTTTTTGGCGTATAATAACGGTAATTATGTTTTTTAATATGATAATCTGGTGCGTTATGACTAATCTTAAACGCTTACATAGGAATGTTTACATATCTTATTAGGTCTTATCGGGAGGAAATAAAATATGAAAACAAAGATTAAGATGATGAAACGGATAATAGCGTTGCTGCTCTGCTTGTGTATGTGCTTTTCCAATGCAGAGGGGCTTATTTTGTTTGCAGCAGAGGCAGATACTGCTGAAAGCACCTCTACAGATATAGATTCTGAAGAAACGGAAGGAAGCAATTCAGGGAATAATTTTACCCTGATGGCAGAAAATGCAGTGATGCCGATTGCTGAAGCGGATGAATCTACGATGATTGAAGAAGAGCCACTTGAAAATAGTGATGCATCTAGAGTTTTTTTAAACTGGATGGAAGGTAGATTCGGTGGTGTAGAAAAAAAGAATTATATTCATGTATATGCATTTGCCGGTGATAAAATTTGTCTTGGTACTAATATATATAATGCTGGTGGTTATGCATTGGATGGAAAAAGAGATACGAATATAAATATTTCACATACAGATGATGGATCAATTGATATCGTTATCAGAGATTTAAATGATACGCGAATACCTGTTGATATAAAAAAAGGTGAAGCAGGTCACATTGAAACGGTAGAAAAAGAACAAGCTGCTAAAAATATGACATCTCCAGATGGTAACGAAACATATAAGCCATATGTATATACTGTTCCGGAATCCGGTATATATACGGTTGAATTCCGGTCATATAGTGGAGGGGGAGTTGCAGATAAATATAATAAGGCAAAGAAAGATGCATTGCTAGCGCCTAGTGATGAACCCGGTTTGGTATCAGCATGGGATATCACTGTTTTTAATGAAAACAATGAAAAGAAAACAGGAAGAGTTTATACTGATTTTCTTTCCTTGCAGACAGGAACCAAACCTTCTATGAAAGAACGCTATTATATTGTGACTTCAGATAGTTATATTTATAGCATGACTTTTAATGGGGTGAAACCATATACTTATAATTTCTTTGCAAATAATCGCGGTTTGATTGATAGCGCGAATGGAAATATTGTATATAAATCGGTAAAAGATTTGGAAAACACCAACCTTTTTGATAAATTTGGAGTCAGTTACACATATCCGGCCACAAAAGATAATGACTTATCTAAAAATTTTCATATATTTTTTGAACAGCCAAATGATGATCTGAAAGGAATATTTTATGAAGAGGCAATATTACCCGATCCGGCTGTCAACCTGGAATTCGCAGGTGATGAGATGTATGCTGGTAATGGCGGATATTTTTCGTTTGATGTAAAAGAGGCAACGACTGCTACTTTACGCATTGAATTTAAGGAAGATTATAAGCCAGTTGAAATCTCTGACGTTGTTATGCCTTATGCAACGAATACTTTTTTCTGGGATGGAAGAGATGGAGCAGGAACAGTAATAACAAATGGTACTGATATAAAGAGTTATTCAGTGACAACAAAAGCAGGTGAAATCCATTTCCCGATTTTTGATGCTGAAGAGGCACCTCAGGGAATTACATTTACTCGTGTCAGTAAAATATATGACAGGGAAGGTGGGCAACTTGATGGTAAAGGAACAATATATGATGCAACCAGAAGTGTAGTATATTATGATGATACTGCTATTTATTATGGTGAAAGAATTACAGCTAAGGGGGAATCGGAAAGTAAAGTTAAGACAATTCAGGGCAAAGAGACGCCATACCAATATGTGAATGCAATAAATAATTCAAGTAGTCATAATGAATATTATCTATATGAGTTATATGCTAAAAACCACGGATTGAGAATGGGGGATCATAGTCATACTAGTAATGTTATTAATTTTGGTGCAGATGCAAGCAGTCAGCAGGATATGATAAATTATCTCGATAGTAAAAAGAATCCGGTTGCGGTATCTGCGAATAACAGTAACCCTAGCACTGTTACAGATTATGCAATTGCAAATTATTGGATGTTTACAGCTGCTAAGGCACTTACATCAGAAGAGCCAATAAATATTATAAAACCTATTGACGGAAATAAACAATACTGTAATTTGGTTGGCAGGGTATTTTATGATGAAACAGTGACTAATGGAAAGTATAATTCAAAGGAGGATGGGGATCATCTGTTAAAGGGTGTGACAGTTGAATTATATAAAAAAATAGAAGAGGACGAGAAACTTCAGCCTGAACACAGCTATGCAGTTGTAGATAAAGATCAAGGAATATTAAGAACAATTAATGACAGAAGTGAAGCTTCTTCACAGGATATTTATGAGTTGGTACAAACCGGGATTACACCTGCTTTGGGAACATATATATTTACAGGTGTTGAATATGACAAATCAGAAGGTACTACATATTTATATCATGTTGTAAAGCCCAATAATGATTATAAACTTACATCAGGAGGGGTATCCGGAGCAACAGACACGAGTACAAGTGCGAATAAACCAAGTTATGGATTACAATATTCACTTTATAGCTATGATAAAACGGCAAAAGGTACAGAAATTCAGATTCTTACCATAGGTGGAGCAGGAGGTGTTAATCCTAGTTCAGATAATAACACGATTACCACAATAGATGTAGGTTATGGATATGATACAACGCCATATACCCTTAAATTAAAAAAAGACTGGTCACCAGCGAATCTAAAGGGGATCCCAACTTCTGTTGTATTAGAAATCAGTTATAGATTTGAAAATGGCACGACAGGTACATGGGATTGCAGAACGTTATCAAAAATCACCTCCTGGCTTGATAATCAGTATTACATGCCTAAGGAGATTAATGGAACAACTGTTACCGATTACTTTATTTCAGCAGAATACTACATTTCAGGAGACAAAGTTTTTCGACACAAATATGATTACGATGCTGAAAAGGGTATATATAATAGTTTTGTAGGTGAAGATACTTATTTTTCCATCAGCGATTATGAAAGGGACACCTTAAAAAAGGAGCCGAAAACGGCATATACCATGGATACAATGCCGGATTTTGATGGAGATGGAAAAATTGACGGGCATGACTTCTTAGCTATAGAAAAGTGGGAACCTGCATTGCCAGCGGGTACAGAACCAACAGTAGATCAGGTTGTTGCGCCTTATAATAGTGTACTTGATATTGACCGAGGGACAGCGGTTCATACTATTACAGTTACAAATGCACAGGAACCTGGAACGATAGAAGTTCTTAAATATACGGATGCAGATGAGGGAGAAACATACTTGGATGCTGCCGTATTTAATGTATATGAGGGGGATTTGGAAACAGTAAAAGGGAAAGCGGATGCGTACGCCTCTGCTATGGCTGCTTATGAGAGTGCAACTGATGCGGAGGAGAAAGAGAGGTTACGTGAAGAAGCCAATAAGGCATATAGTGCTTTAATAGCAATACAGGTAGATAGCGCTGCAACTCGTGCAAATGGAAGATTTGCTTTTTCCGGTCTTAACCCTGAGGAAACATACACTGTACGGGAACGATATGCTCCTAGTGGATATCGTATCTTGCAGGAATATTATCAGATTAATCCGAAAGGAAAAACTTCGGATGGTAGTGAGTTATGTTTTAGTGATGATAATTATTGCCTTGTTAAAGTAGGAAATGCTCCGGCGGAAGGTGAATTTGAACTTAGAAAACGTATTACGGGACGTGCATGGCTGCCGGGAATTGATGTTTTTACATTTGACATTAAGTTCAATGAGACGGATATTAAAATTACACCAGATGAAAACAATCTTTTGGAAGAGGATAATGTAAATAAAAGTAAAAAAGACTTTGTGGAAGCTTTTGAAGAAGATGATGATGTTACAATCGGGGATTCCGATAATTATGCAATCACAAATGGGGTTTTAAGTGCAGATACGAAAGCTTCCGCCCCATTACTTGTGGATGGAACGGATAGTGACAGTAAGGCAAGTTTAAATGGGAAAGAATTTCCTGCGGCAGGCACTTATACTTTTACAGTACAGGAAAATCCTATTAAAACAGATGATCCTACGTTAACGACATCTTCAAGAAAATATACAGTTACAATAGATGTTGTACGTGCGCTTGATGATGGTGTAGAAGGAGATGCGACGAAAGATAATTCTCATCTTACGGCAACTATATCGAATATCACGTATCAGGATGATATAGAAACCGGAAGCAGTGAAAGTTTCATTTTTTCCGGAAATGCTCCTGTATTTACAAATGTTTATACAGTTCAGGATGTAGATTTGCATACAAAATATGTTATAGAGAAGGTCTTAACTGGTAGAACAGACTCTGAATGGGAAAGCAGTGATAAGTTCGAGTTTATTATCGATGGCATGGATGAAGATTCACAAAAAGCACTTCGTGAAGGATATATAATAATTGAGGGGACTGAAGGCGATGAGTTTGAAGTCCCTGATACTTCCGGTGACGGCGCTTCGTCTGAAAGACACTTTTATTTAGATAAGGATAACCCTTCTTTTGAAATTAAAGATATATCTTTCCATGATGTAGAATTTAAAGCAACAAATGTAGATGAGAACGGAGATAAACTTGATACTCCGATAACAGAACCTATTATCTGGAAGTTTATCATTCAAGAAGTATCTCCGAAAGAGGCTGTTGGTGGAGTTTATCAAGGCATTACATATTCAACGGATAAATATCTGCTGGAAATTGAATTGGAAAATTCTGTTGACGGTGCTGGGGAAATAGATGGCGTTATAGACAAGATTACAATGAATCTTTATAAAAATTACAAGGATGGAGATTCACCATATTGTAGTTGTGTCATAGTACAAGAAGCAGATGAAGATGGAAATGAAAAAGTAGTATCATCAAAGCATGGTCCAGACCATTCCATGACATTTACTAATATTTATAAGGCACAACCGACAAGCTGGGAACCACATATAAAGAAAACCTTGGAAGGAAGAAGCTGGGAACCGACTGATAGTTTTACTTTCCAAATGGATGTAACGCCAGTCGAAGGTACTCCTAAAGATGGATACTCAATTTCTCCTAAAAAGGACCAAGCTACGATTACTTATGATGAACCTCATGAAGCAACTTTTGGACCTATAACTTTTACAAAGCCTGGAATATATGATGTGACTATATCTGAGACACATGCCGCAGGTGGAGGTTTTGATGATATAAGTAAAAATGAAAGAACTGTTAGAGTTCAGATAGAAGATAATAAAGTGGGAATCCTTACCCTTCAATTTCCGAATGAAACAAGTTTTTCAACTTCAACGCCAATAGAATTTACAAATCAATATTCGGATACAGAAAGAACTGTACCATTTACGATTAAGAAAACGCTTGAAGGTAGAAAGTGGCGTGAAACGGATACTTTTACTTTTAAAGTCTTGCCGGATGAGGATACTCAAAAGGCAATCGAGGATGAAATTCTGGTTTTGCCGGAATCTATGGGAGCCCCGGATGAAAGTGGGTATTATACGCTGACTGTCAAGGGGACAGATAAGGCAGATGGTAATACCAGAAGTAATAATTTTGGAGATATTAAAATAACTTCCGGGGGTGACTCTGTCCAGAAATATGGATTTGAGATTACAGAAGATATCAGTGGTCTGCATAATACGGACACGTCAGATGCAGAACTTTACTTAACTATGCTTGTTGATAGGGAAAGGAATCATGATACAAACCTTCCGACAGGTAATCTGACAGTTTCTGCTAAGTATAGTTCTACGGGTTATCTGGACGAAGCTGACTGTGAGGTTATTGAGACAGAATCTGAGGGTATCGTTATTCCATTTACCAATGCAGCTTATGTTACAGGAGGCTTTACAGTTAAGAAAGAACTAGAAGAGAGAGAATGGAAAGAGACGGATAGCTTTACAGTTGATGTCAAAGTGACCAGCGATAATGCAGACAGTGTAATGTATGATGGTAAAGCTTTGCCGGATAGCATACCGTTGACATTTACTGAGTCTAAAAAAGAGGAAAAATTAGACTTTAGATTTAATGAAGCCGGGGTATATACCTTCTCTGTCAAAGAACAGATTCCGACAGATGCTTCTGCTGGATATTATAATTTTATAGAATATGATGAGAAAGAACATACAGTTACAGTTACTGTTGAAGATTCTACGACGGGACAATTGGAAATAAAGGAAATTCAGGTGGATGATACTCCGGCTCCGGATATTGAATCTGCTGTAGCTATGGTTACAAACCGTTATATTCCGACACCAGTAAAATATACGCCGCAGGTAAAGAAGGAGTTTATCGGCGATCCAATTCCGACAGTCAATTGGAAGACCTTTGAATTTACAATTTCCGCAGATGCAGGTAATCCGGCTGCTGCAACGCTTCCTGCCAAACAAACAACAACTGTGATAGGTGAAGGAACTGCTGAATTTGGTGAAATCACATTTGAAAAAGCAGGTACTTATAACTTCACGATTGCCGAAAAAAAGGGCTCGGATTCCGGTTATGAATATGATAACAGTGTATGGACGCTTACGGTAGAAGTGAAAGATAATGACGGTGTATTGGAAGTAAGTAGCAATAAGTATAGGAAGAAGGCGACCACAGGTGAAGATACGGATGAAAGTGATGAAAATGCTATATTCACGAACAGGTATGCAGTAACACCGGTTTCATTCACACCGAAGGCGGAGAAGATTCTGAGCGGGCAGAAACCGGTAAAGGATTATGAATTTACGTTTGAGCTGGTACCGGAGAAAAATTATGAAGGCAAGGTTAAGAACGATGCTATAGCATTAACAACCGATTCGATTACTGTTAAACATACCGGCTCTGGTGAAGTTACTTTCCCAACCCTTACTTTCACACAAGCAGGAATTTATGAATTTACAATTAAAGAGGTAAAACCAACTCCGCTTCCGGCAGGTTATACTTTTGATGAACGTGAATGGACACTGAAGGTAGAGGTTACAGATAATGACAGTATTCTTAAGATTAATGCAGAATATGAGATTGATAGTTCTGTTGCGGGTAAAGATGAAACAAATAGTGAGACGGCATATTTCCGAAATGAATATGTACCAATTCCAATAACATATGCTCCGGAAGTTCAGAAAGAATTTGCAGGCGATCCGATACCGGAAAAAAAGAAGACTTTCACATTCTCTATTGAGAATGCCGGTGATAATGATGGCGCAGAGCTTCCAACGAAGAAAACAACTTTTATAACAGGTAATGCATCTGTGAATACAACCAAATTTGCTGACATTAAATTTACCAAGGCAGGCACCTATAGCTTTACAATTACCGAGAAGCAAGAGACATATGCAGGCTATACCTTTGACAAATCTACTTGGGATCTTGAAGTAGTGGTGGTAGATCATGACGGCACATTGGAAGTAGAGAGTCATACTTATAAGAAGAATGGTGATGACTCCGGAGATACGGAAAATTCGGAGAAAGCAATATTTGTAAATACCTATACTTTGAAGCCGACAATCTATGAGGCAAAGGCTGTGAAGGTACTTACAGGTGAGACACCGTTAACGAAAATTACTTATACATTTAACCTAGCATCAACAGCAGATTACAGTGGCATGGTTGATAAGTTTGACGGTTTACCATTGGAAGCAACGGATATCATTACGGCTGAGAGAATCGGTGCTGGAGAGGTATCTTTCCCTGTTCTTACCTTTAAACAGGCCGGAACTTATACCTTTACTATCAAGGAACAGAAGCCGGATCCGGTACCGGAGGGCTATACTTTTGATGAACGCACTTGGACGCTTACGGTCGTAGTGAAGGATAATGAAAGCCAGCTTGAGATTGCGGATACGGATGTGATATATAAAGCAAGCAGTTCGGATACTTCAGATCCAAGTCCGAATGATGGAAAGGCTTACTTCCACAATGATTATGAGCCGAAACCGGTTGATAAGGATATTGTCATTGTAAAAGAGATAAAAGGCGATGTGACTCCTGTAGATAAAACATTTTCTTTTGATATAACAGCAGCAGCCGGAAATAATAATGGCGGTGCAGATCTGGAGAATAAAAAGACCGTAACGATTACCGGTGAAGGTGAAACATCGCAGAAGATTACCTTTAAGAAAGCCGGAACTTATAAATTTACGGTTGCCGAAACAGAGGGTTCAGACAAAGGTTATACATATGATAGAACGCAGTGGACAGTAATGGTTAAGGTGTCTGATAAAGGCGGACATTTAGCTGTAGATTCCATTACGTACAGACAGGATGGGGCAGTTTCCGATTCTGCGGATGACAGAGCGGTATTTACGAATGAATACCATGTAACGCCTGCTACATTTACGCCGGATATTACGAAGACACTTACAATCGAGAATGATAATCCTGCAAAACCGGAGATATTTACCTTCATACTCGAGGCAAGTGCAGATAATGATGATCCGGGCGCAAGCCTTGCTCCGGGCGGGCAGAAGACAATCACGATCACACTGCCGGATAATAGTGCTACAAGAGCAGGCAAACAGGTAGTTGGTGAGAAGAGTTTTGACGATATCACCTTTACTAAGGCAGGTACCTATCGGTTCCAGATTACGGAGGTAAATAATAATAAGCCGGACAGTGCTACGGCGGGCTTTACCTATGACGGTCATGTCTGGACGATCGAAGTAACGGTTACGGATGTGGATTCTGAACTTAAAGTAGAAACCAAGTATACAAAATGGGAATCTAAAGGTGAAGAAGTCATATCGGAAACGGCAGCTAAAGTTGATTTTGAGAATAATTACCGGGCAAATCCGGTTGGTTATTATCCTCAGGTTGAAAAACGTCTGACGGGTTCCAGAGTGACGAATGCTCCGGAGACATTTAATTTCAAAATAGAATATCTGGGTGTAAACGGTGCGGGCAAGGCAGCGTCAGAGGATGGAGTGACGTTGCCGGCAAATATGACAGCTTCGGTTGCCGGAAGCGGTAAGACGAACTTTGAACAGATTAAGTTTACGAAACCGGGAGATTATAAATTCCGTATAACGGAAATCGCCGGAAGCACACTGGGGTATACTTATGATGACAGTTCTTGGATTCTTACGGTTACGGTAACGAACGTAAATGGATATCTGAAAGAAACGCATTCTTATCAGAAGGAAGACGCTGCCGGTTCCGGTGAAGATACGAATCCGGAAAATGCAGTCTTTGAAAATAATTATGAAGTAAAGACCGTTTCCTATGAGATACCTGTTCAGAAGATTTTGGAAGGAACAGTACCGGAAGGATATGAACAGAAGTTCCATTTTGAATTAAAGCTGAAGGCCGCAGATCCAGAAGACGGTGTTGTACTTCCGGTAAATACCTCGCTTGAGATTGATTATATTGATGAGTCTGCACGCAATAAGAAATTTGAGGCAGTTACATTCAAAGAAGCAGGAACCTATACCTTTGAAATCCGAGAGGTTAATGATGGCAAGAATGGTTATACCTATTCCGGTGATGTATATACGGTTCAGATAGAAGTAAAGGACGAGAATTCTCAGCTTACGCTTCCGACGTCTATCACATATCAGGCAGGAAGCCGCACGGAGTCGGCAGCAGTATTTAGCAATAACTACCATCCGCTTCCTACGGAATACGCGCCGGCTGTGACAAAGAAGATTGACGGAACGCCGGTAAACGATCATGAATTTATGTTTACTTTGGAAGCTGCTTCCGAAAATCCTACAGTTGGTTACCGGTTGCCATCGGATGTGGAACTGACACTCAAGACATTGGCGGGCGAGAATCCGACGGTTTCAGGTGATTTCCAGGAGATTCAATTTACAGAGGAAGGAACTTATAACTTCATAATAAAAGAAACGCAGCAGACGGAGGATACCACCTATAAATATGATGACAGTGAGTGGACGCTTACTGTTGTAGTAACGGATATCGGCGGTCAGCTTGAAGCGACTGCTTCGTATTCGAAAGCAGGGGAGCCGGCAGAAGGAACCGGAACCGTGGCGGATACTGCGGAATTTGAGAATATTTACACACCGCAGAAGGTGACATTTGCACCGAAGGCAGCAAAGGAAATAATCGGTGCGGAACCGTCGTCAGACAGCATATTCAGCTTTGCCCTGAGCGAACAGTCCGGAAATCCGGCAGGCGGCGCAGAACTTCCAAGTCCTGCAACAGCTTCTGTAACCGGTGAAGGAATGGCTGAGTTCGGAAATATTACATTTGCAAAAGCGGGTACTTACCACTTTACGATTCAGGAAGTGAACGGCGGCGTCAAAGGGTATAAATATGATGACGCGCCATGGACGCTGACAGTCGTCGTGACAGATACGGATGCGGTTTTAAGCGTGGAAAGCGTTTCTTATACCAGAGGCGATGACAGCAGTATGAATCGTGCGCTCTTTACGAATGAGTATTCGGTAACTCCGATAACATTTACCGCAGAGGTAGAGAAACAGGTAACCGGCGATGTACCGGAGGGTGAAGATAAGAACTTCTACTTTGGTATAAGTACTACTGCGGATTCGGACAGCGTGGAAATGCCGGCGGATTCACGGATTCAGATTACCGGTCAGGGAAAAGCGTCCTTTGAACCGATCACATTTAAGGTGAAGGGCGAGTATATTTTTGAAATCCGTGAAATGAATACGGAATTTACTCCGGAGAATCAGGATCACGGTTATGGGTATGACGGAACGGTATGGATGCTTAAGGTTACCGTTTCGGATGCAGGCGGTGCGCTTCAGATAGAAAGTGCAACGTATCAGTTGAAAGACGGTACGACCGGAACGCTGGCGCTCTTTGGTAACAGCTATACGCCGGATGCCGTGAAGTATCAGCCGGTTGTAAGCGATACGATCACCGGTGCCGAGACGCCGGATGAAAAAGCCTTTACATTTACCCTGACTGCAGCAAGCGGAAATCCGGCAGGCGCAGAACTTCCGGATCCTGCGGCGGCTTCTGCTTCTGTAGGAACAAAGGAGCTTCAGGCACATTCCGCAGTGGGAAGATTCGGAGATATTACATTTAATAAGGCAGGAACGTATTCCTTTGAAATCCGTCAGGATAATGATGGTACGCCGGGATATACTTATGACGAACACGTTTGGACAGTGACGGTGGAAGTTGTCGATATAGACGGCGTTCTGACAGTGCAGTCGGTAACGTATACAAGGGATGACGGGGTAACGGATATCAGTGCGGCGTTTGAAAATGCATATGCCGTTACAGAGACTACCGCAGTGCTGAATGTAACGAAACAGCTTGTGGTGGATGCGTCCAGCGTACTTCCGAACACGGATGAAACGTTTGAATTTGAACTTTCCGTAACGGCAAATCCGAAGAACGGAGCAATCGTGCCGGATAACAAGGTGATAACAATTACGCCTGACAGCGCACATTTACAAGGAACGGCGTCTTATGATGCTATCACCTTTACAAAGGCGGGAACGTACCGGTTCCAGATCACGGAGAAAAATCATCATCTGGCAGGCTATACGTATTCCGGCAGGATCTGGAATGTAACGGTGGTCGTAACGGATGAAGCTTCGGTACTTACAGCAGATATCACATATCGAGACAGGCGGGGAGATACTTCGAAAGATACGGCAACCTTTGTGAACCGGTTCGAGGCGGATCCGGTCGGTTACACGCCTTGGGCACGGAAGGTTGTAGAAGGCGCAGAGATGCCGGAAAATCATGAAGCAGAATTTACGTTTGCGATCGAGAAGATAGAAGGAGCAGACACCGGAGTGATCATGCCGGATAGCCGGACCGCTTCCGTGACCGGCGTGGGCAGAGCAGATTTTGAAGAAATTACATTTGATCAGGCAGGCACTTACAAGTTCCGGATAACAGAAGAAACCGGAGAAGCGCATGGTTACGATTATGATGCTGCGGCCTGGATCTTAACTGTTGAAGTTACGAATGTAGACGGCAAGCTGAAAGTAGCTCCTGTTTATGAACCGGAGACGGGAACAGCTGAATCCAGCACGGTAGAAGCAACATTTACAAATCATTATTCGGTAATCAGCACAAGGCTTGTGCCGCGTGTGACAAAGACGGTTACGGGCAATCCGGTGCCGGAGGGCATGGAGAAGACATTTACATTCTCCCTGAAACCGACAGGGCTGGAGCCTGCCGACGGCTGCGCGGCAAATAAACAGCCGCTTACGCTCGATACGGTACTGAGTACGAACCGGACGGGCGGCGGAAAGGCAGACTTCCCGGCAGTCACCTTTACAAAGGCAGGAACCTATACCTTTGAGATATGGGAAAATGTGCCGACGGCCGTTCCGACCGGATATACTTACGATACAACGGTATGGACACTTACGGTTGAAGTCGTGGATGACGATCACAGACTCCGGGCGTATGCAGCTTATCAGAGCCCGCTTGTGAACAAGTCTTCCAGCGCGGATTTTGTCAACCGGTATGTACCGGATGCGGCAAGTTTTGTACCGGCGGTCGAGAAGACCATTGAAGGCGACTACGTGGGCGAGAAACCGTTTACCTTTAAGATCGAACCGGAAGGCAGTACAGACGGCGTGATCTGGCCGGCTGATTATCAGGATACGGTAATTATAAACGGTGAGAACACAGGTACATTCGGTGAAATCGGATTTACGAAAGCAGGAGAATATACATTTAATATCACAGAGGATAAAGGACGCACGAAGGGTTACTCCTATGATGAAAGCGTCTGGACGCTGACGGTTACCGTAACGGATACGGATGGCGTTCTTACGGCTTCGGGCGTTTATGAACAGACGAAAAACGGTATTGCGGATGAAACCGTAACGGCGCCGGAGAAAAATGCAGACGCGGCAAAATTTGTAAATATTTACAAGACGGAAGAAGTGCGTTACGCACCTGTGGTTGCAAAGAAAGTAACGGGCGACAGCAGGCCGCCGAAACCGGAACCCTTCCGGTTCACGATTGAAGCTGCGGCAGATAATCCGGAGGGCGCAGCTATTACGGATAAGGAGCTGGCGATCACGACGGATTCCCTTGCATACGAGGCGTCCGGCACGATCCGAAGCTTTAAAGAAATCGCATTTACGAAAGCCGGAACTTACCGCTTTACAATACGGGAAACGAAAGAAATGGCAGCGGGTTATACCTATGACGGAAAGACCTGGACCGTTGAGATTGAAGTGGAAGACCGGGATTCTGTCCTTACAGTCATAAGGCATACCTATACTTGCGAAGATGGAACTTCCAATGATAACCGGGCAGTCTTTACAAATGAATATACGGTGAAAGAGACGCAATATACCGCGAAGGTTTCCAAGACCGTGGAAGGAAATCCGCCGGTTGATAATACGTTTAATTTCTATCTGAGACCTTACGAGGATAATCCGGAGGGCGCAGTCTTAAACAGCGCAGGCGAGCTGGATACAACGGTTACCGGAAGCGGAACGAGTCTCTTTGATGCGATCGCCTTTACGAAAGCCGGAACTTACCGCTTCATGATCGGTGAGGAAACCGGAGAGGCACAGGGCTATGATTACGCCGGTGATATCTGGACTCTGACGGTAACGGTGGAGGATCAGAATTCGCAGCTTGTAGTCGTTAAGACCGAGTATTCACATGATGGAACGGCTGCGGACGAAGCCGCATTTACGAATGTATATCAGGCAATCCCTCGGACGTATGTACCGCATGTCCACAATATTGTGACGGGACACGACAGACCGAAGGGACAGGAATTTGACTTTACGATCACGCCGGATGAAGATTACGGCGGACGTGTGGTAATGCCGGCGGATGGCGGAGATACCGTGCATATAACCGATACCGGCTGGGCCGAATTTGGCGGTATTACATTTACGCAGCATGGCACATATACCTTTACAATCACGGAAGAGGTTCCGGCAGAGCTTCCGACAGGATATGCGTATGAACAGCATAGAGAGTGGACGCTGATGGTAGAAGTAACCGATACGGATGCTGTGCTCGGTCTGAAAGTGACCTATTCCTGCAAGACCTGTCAGGATCAGGGCGAGGAGACCGGACATCTGATGAACAGGCGGGAGGCAGTCTTCATAAATGACTATGTGCCGCTTGATACACAGTACGCACCGACGGTTTCCAAGACAGTGGACGGTGAAACGCCGGAAGATAAAACATTTACCTTTGCCCTGAATAAGCTTGATGAGTATGCGGATGAGGTGCAGATGCCGGATGTTACAACCGTACAGGTGACAGGTTCCGGCGATGCGGAATTTGATCCGGTCATTTTCAAAAAAGCAGGCGTTTACCAGTTTGAGATCCGTGAAAAAGATGACGGATTGACAGGATATTATTATGATATCAATGTATGGATCCTGACGGTAACGGTGGAAGATATCGACGGAAAGCTGCAGGTAACGGGAAAAGATTATGTTATGGCAGGAAGCGAAGATGTGTCTGAGACGGCAGCATTTATAAATATCTATCGTCCGCTTTCTGTAGGATACACGCCGAAACTGGAAAATACGGTAGTCGGCGATACGCCGGAAGTTCCGGAAGTATTTACTTTCTATATCACGCCGGATGAAAGCTGTATCCTGGATGTAATCTGGCCGGATGATATGATGATAGATATTACGGGACCGGGAACCGGTGAATTTGGCGAATTCCGCTTCACGAAACCGGGTGTATATACCATGCAGTTAGAAGAATTGATCGGAACTGCCGAAGGCTATACTTATGATGAAAGCGTCTGGATACTGACGGTTACGGTAACAGATGTAGACGGACAGCTGGAAGCAGAGGCGGTTTATACGAAAGAGAATGTAAGAGCGGGCGGCGAAGACCATGCGTTGTTCGTGAATACTTACAAAAAACCGGAAGAACCGACCGTGACAGAGAATCCGGGCACACAGGGCACTACAGCGGCTCCTTCCCAAGATGCGGCTAAAGATGCAGATGTGGTTACGGAAGATTCGGATGTTTCCGATACGTCCAAGAATCAATCGGCAAAGACCGGTGACGAAATGAAACTTGCTCTATGGATGCTTCTGGCAGGTATTTCTGCAGCCGGTGCAGGGGTTATATATCGCAGAAAGAAAAAGAAGCAGTAATATGATCTTAAAACGCTGATACGGAGAGAAATATATTTCCGTATCAGCGTATTTTTTTCTTAAATTTCTAAAAAAATGAATAGTATTCGCAGGAAAAATGTTCTATAATATTAAGCAGCAGAATCGGAAATAAAAAGGGGGTAACAGTTAATTATGAGGAAGCAGAAACATACAGTTCTGAAACGGATTTTTGCTTTTACACTGGCAGCGGCACTGGCAGTCGGAAGCAATTTTTCTGTTCCGGGAACCGCAGCAACCGTAGAGGCCGCCACAACCTATACGGGGACAAATATTGAGAGCCAGAACCGTGCTACCACACAAGGATATGGAATGACGACGAAATCATATATAACTAAGACATCGAACGATCAGATAATGGTAGTTCAGGCGATTGGTAATGGTGCAACAAATGATGTGTCAAAAATAGTTATTGAGTATTATGATAGCAATTTTAACCTGCAGAATACAAAAGAGATTCCAATGCCGACAGGATACTCATTCTTTGGTGGATTTCATGAATCAGAATCTAAATACTATATTGTTGTAGGAAGAGATAATAGTTTGGTTGCAAGTAATAACATCTCGTGTTGGGAAATCATACAATACGATAAAACATGGGATACTTCTACTACAAAAACCGTGAATTTAACGGGAACAAATAATACTCTTATGGCATTTGAACAAGGAGGTCTAAGCTTTGCAGAATACGGAAAATATTTGGTTATCCGTAGCTGCCACTATATGCTTACAAGAACATCGGGCAATACAGCGAATGATCAAGGAAGTGCAACAATCATACTTGATACTAGCAATATGACAATTGTGGATTCACAAATGGTAAAATCAGCATCTACAGAAATTAATGGATGTGTTATGAATTCTTATGCTCAATTTGTTCGGTTTGACGATAATCATATAGTATCGGCGGAGCTGACAAATAAGGGGACTCCAGGAATTGTGCTTGTAAAATACAGATCAGATATAACTACCGGAAAATTAAATTCTACATCGGGAAATGCATGCGAAATTATTCAGGCATTTTCTGTTCCAGTTATGCCGGATGGTAGTTTCAATGTATCTCTTGGTGGTTTTGAAGTCACAGATAATAATTATTTATTTGCCGGAAATAGCAGTATGAAAGTAATGGAAGGCGGTACTTCAACAGGAGGCAAAGATACAACCCGCAACATTTTCATATCTGTTGTGAATAAGACAACCGGAAAGGCTGAAACTAAGTGGCTGACAGAATATGAGAAATATAGTATAAGTGCATCTACGCCACATATGGTGAAGTTGGCAAATAATAGCTATTTAGTACTTTGGTCAAGAGTAGATTCATCTACGAAGAAGAATACTGTATATTATCAGAAAATAGACGGGGATGGAAATACCGTAGATTCCTTACATAGTGTTGAGGGAAATCTTTCAGATTGTGTGCCAACAATTATCAATAATAAACTGGTATGGTACACTTGGAAGAATAATACGAAAGTCTTTTATGAAATCGACCTTTCTACCTTTAAGGCAACAACAACATCGACGGGGGCAATTGAAGTGGAAAAGGTCTTAATGACGGATGGAAGTATTGAGCTTGCACCAGGTAAAACTTATCAGCTAAATCCAACAGTTTTACCTGAGAATGCCACAAATAAAACACTTAAATGGGAGACAAGTAATAGTGCTGCTGCAACAGTAAAAGATGGATTGATTACAGCAGTTGGTGCAGGAACAGCAGAGATTTCTGCCACTACAACGGATGGTAGTAATATAAAAGTTTTATGTTTGGTTACAGTTAAGGATGCAACGGTATTGATAACGAGTCTTATTATGGATCCAACGACGCTTATCTTAAATCAGGGGGAGGCTAAGCAAATAAAGACAACCATTGAACCAACTAACGCAACAGTTCAAACTCTTGAATGGAAGAGTAATGATACTGGAATTGCTACTGTAAATCCTTATGGTTATGTGACGGCGGTGGCTCCTGGTAAAACCAAAATTCTTGCCTCTACTACAGATGGCTCTGGAAAAACAGTGTCTTGTGAAGTGACAGTTACAAGTACAGTTATACCTGTAGATTCTGTTAAACTTGTAAAAAACTCACTTTCTTTGACATATGGTAATACGGAAACCCTTGAGGCAACGGTTTGGCCAAGTAATGCAACAAATAAGGCTGTGACTTGGCAAAGCAGTGATATAAATGTGGCATCCGTAGAGAATGGAAAGGTGACTGCGGTAGGACCAGGAATAACCGATATTACGGTTACAACTGTGGATGGATGTAAGACAGATGTTTGTGCAGTGAAAGTGTTTAAGCAATATGAAACACCGGCTGATCCTGTTGCTGAAACGATAGCGGATGAAAGTATTACATTAGTAGAACAGGAAGGCTGCCAGTATTCCAAAGATAACTTGAATTGGCAGGAAAGTAATGAGTTTACTGGACTTACACCGGCGACGGAATACACATTTTATGTAAAAAAACTGGCTAGTGGATATTATACAGAAAGTGATGTGAGCAGTGCAAAGATTAGAACGGCTGATCGCCTGGCGAAAACACTCACATTGGATAAAACGGAAGTTACTGTAGAGGACGGGACCCAAAATGTAATTCAACTTACGGCAACCCTGACACCGAATGATGTTACAAATAAAACAATTAAATGGAGCAGCAATGATGAAACAGTTGCAGCCGTAGACCAAACCGGAAAGGTTACAGCAAAGCAAGAAGGTACGGCAACGATAACAGCGGCTACAACAGATGGAACTAATCTGACTGCAACTTGTACCATTACGGTAAATGCAAAAATAATTTCTGTTGAAAGTGTTACCCTGGATAAGAAAGAAATATCATTGACAATGGGCGAGAAAGAATCGGACACACTAAATGCTACAGTAAATCCAGAGGCTGCAACCAATAAAACAGTACTTTGGAAGACTTCTGATTCAAGTATTGCTACGGTGACAAACGGAAAAGTTACGGCAGTTGGTGCAGGAAGTGCAACGATTACAGCATACGCCGATGAAAATGCTGACATAAAAGCTGAATGTACAGTAAAGGTATACCAGAAATATGAAGCTCCGTCAGCACCGACGAAGAAATCTGTTACAGACACAAGTATTACATTAGAGTCAATGGATGGCTGTGTATATTCCAAAGACGGTACGACATGGCAGTCTTCCAATGAATTTACCGGACTGACCGCAGATACGGATTATACATTCTACGCAAAGAAATCCAAAAGCGGATATTATCTGGAAAGTGATAAGAGCGCAGGAACGACGATCCGTACTGCCAAAACTCCGGTTGCAGTTACAGGAGTAACGTTAAACGAGACTACAAAACATATAGTACTTGAAAATGGCGGCGGAATCGCATTTTCACTGACTGCAACTGTCACTCCGGCAGACGCTACGAATAAGAACCTGAAATGGTCCAGCAGCAATACTGCGATTGCTACGGTTTCAAATCATGGTACTGTTATGGTAAGGGAAACCGGTACAGTTGTCATTACGGTAGAAACGGAAGATGGCGGTTACAAAGCAACCTGTACGCTGACGATCGAGAGAAAGATCCCAACACCTGACCCGACACCATCAGAGCCGAAACCGTCAGATCCGGGTCAGACAGGTCCAAGTATATCGGAACCAACGCCGCCAACTCCTGCATATGTGCCGAATATTGATGTGACGTACAAAACCCACGTACAGAGCTTTGGCTGGCAGGATTGGAAGAAGAACGGTCAGATGGCGGGAACTTCGGGACTTGCGAAACGTCTGGAAAGCATTAATATTAATGTTGCTTCCGCAGAGAGCGGACACAAGGTAGATTTGGGCGTTCAGTATACAACGCATGTTCAGTCTTACGGCTGGATGCCATGGTCGGCAAACGGCGACGCATCCGGTACGGAAGGAGAAGCAAAACGTCTGGAAGCAATTAAGATCCAGCTGACAGGTGCAGATAAAGATAAATATGATATTTACTATCGTGTTCACGCACAGTCCTATGGCTGGCTCGGCTGGGCAAAGAATGGCGCCCCTGCCGGAACCGCAGGATACGCGAAACGTCTGGAGGGTATTCAGATTGTCGTTGTGAAGAAAGGAGAAAGCTTCAATCAGAAGATGGAGGGTATTTCTTCTGCATATCAGCAGCCGTATGTAGCGCTTGCGGGAACTTCTCCGGTTGTAGGCGGCATCCTTACTTCTTCACTGGATCCGCAGATTGGCGGAACCGATACGCCAAACGTAACATACAGAACTCATGTCCAGAGTATCGGCTGGCAGGGTTGGAAGTTTAACGGACAGATGTCCGGAACAAGCGGTCAGGCAAAGCGTCTGGAAGGAATTGAGATTAAGCTTACCAATCAGCCGTATCCGGGAGATATCCTTTACACCACCCATGTTCAGAGTTACGGCTGGCAGGGAGATGTGAAGAATCCTCTTACATGGAGAAGAAACGGTACGATGGCAGGAACAAGCGGTCAGGCGAAGCGTCTGGAAGCAATCTGCATTACGCTTACCGGTGAGATGGCGGAGCATTATGACATTTACTACCGCGTCCATGCACAGTCCTTCGGCTGGCTTGGCTGGGCGAAGAATGGCGATCCTGCCGGAACCGCAGGATATGCGAAACGTTTGGAAGGCATCAATATCGTCCTTGTTCCAAAGGGAGGAAGCGCACCGGGTTCTACGGTAAGAAGCTATGTTGAAAAATGATAAATATAAAGAGGTTTCTATTGTAAAAATGATTTTTATTTGCTATGATTAATATAATTATGTGAAAATTCATATTATACATACTTGAAGGAGATAAGTAAGATGGCACAGAGAATATCGTTTGATTTTAGAAACGCAAAAATTAAAGCCAGTGATGCAGACATTGAGGCAATGAAGCCGCGTGTAGTTGCTGCAAAGGAGACGCTTCTCGGCAGAACCGGAGAAGGAAATGCTTTTCTGGGCTGGATCGATCTTCCGGTAAATTATGATAAAGAGGAGTTTGCAAGGATCAAAGCAGCGGCTGCGAAGATTCAGTCGGATTCCGATGTGTTGCTTGTGATCGGTATCGGCGGTTCTTATCTGGGTGCAAGGGCAGCAATCGAGGCTCTGCGGCATTCATTCTATAATGCCGTTGACCGTTCCGTCCGTAAGACGCCTGAAATCTATTTTTGCGGCAACAATCTGAGCAGTACGTATGTAAAACATCTGATTCAGGTGATCGGCGACCGGGATTTCTCCATCAATGTTATTTCCAAGTCAGGTACGACTACGGAAT
This sequence comes from uncultured Lachnospiraceae bacterium, assembly GCA_947631605.1. GTDB lineage: Bacteria > Bacillota > Clostridia > Lachnospirales > Lachnospiraceae > CANRMC01. The sequence goes on along the minus strand of CANRMC010000010.1, from coordinate 6,179 downwards.
GTTCCGTTGCGTTCCGGCTGTTCAAGGAAATCATGGAGAAAAAGTATGGCAAGGAAGAAGCTGCTAAGAGGATCTACGCGACTACGGATAAAGAAAAGGGCGCGTTAAAGACGCTTTCCAACGAAGAAGGATATGAGTCCTTCATAGTGCCGGATGATATCGGCGGACGTTACTCGGTTCTTACAGCCGTTGGTCTTCTTCCGATCGCTGTCAGCGGCGCAGACATTGATAAACTGATGCAGGGCGCTCAGAATGCCAGACAGTACTGCATTGAAAATGATATCGAGAATAACGATGTGATGATGTATGCCGTAGTAAGAAATGTACTTCGTGAGAATGGTCTCGGCATGGAGATCCTTGCGAATTATGAACCGGCGCTGCATTATGTATCCGAATGGTGGAAGCAGTTATACGGCGAGAGCGAAGGAAAAGAAGACAAAGGTATTTTCCCGACTGCCGTTGATTTCACGACCGATCTTCATTCACTGGGACAGTTTATCCAGCAGGGAACGAAGAACCATTTTGAGACAGTGATCAACGTATTAAATCCGAGAGAAGAAGTCATTATCGGTACGGAACCTGTGGATCTGGACGGACTGAATTACCTGTCCGGAAAGACACTGGATTTCATTAACAAGTGCGCGATGAACGGAACGATCCTTGCCCATGTGGACGGCGGCGTTCCGAATATCCGGATCGATATGGATACCATTGACGAGCTTTCCCTTGGCGAATTGTTCTATAAGTTTGAGTTTGCCTGCGGCATGAGCGGTTACGTGCTTGGCATCAATCCGTTCAACCAGCCGGGCGTAGAAAGCTACAAAAAGAATATGTTCGCGCTGCTTGGAAAACCGGGTTATGAAGAAAAAACAGCGGAGCTTCTTGCAAGACTGGAACAGTAATTAAAAAATTCAATGTATATTATCGTCCTACTTGGTAATACTTTTAATGTACCGCAATACCTGTGGTATATCATGTAAGTGATATGTAAAGCGATTTGCGTATCAGAAAAGTGGGAGGATAAAGAAATGGCAAACAACAGTCAGTCAAATGCAAAGAATAATGCTCAGAACAACTCACAGAGTAATGCACAGAACGCACAGAATGCAAAGAACAGTTCCAAGAACAGCTCTAAGAACAGTTCCAAGAACAGCCAGAACAACAGCTCTGACTACTCAGATTCTTCTGACTGCGAATAGTGCAGACTGAACGCAAGATGGCAATGAGACTGCCGCATTTACGGTTAAATGATCGTAAAGGCGGCAGCCTTTTCTTTTTCAGAAAGCAGGGAAGCACTGTTTTTTGCGATCGGGAATATAATAAAAATAAGAAAAAGTATAGGACGGACGTATGAGATTTCATAATATCAATATAAGATGCATTATGGAAGAGGCTATGAAGTATCAGGCAGTGATCGCAGATGTACGTGATGCGGATAAGTTTCGAACGAGTCATATTCCCATGGCAGTGAATCTGCCCCTGCCAATGATCCGGCGGGGAAATATCAATCTTCCGAAAAATAAGGTGATCATAGTCTACTGCGATACAGGCGGCGCTTCCACAATGGCGGCGAAACTGCTGTCGGAACGGGGATATCATGTCATTAATACCGTCGGCGGACTGAATGAATATCAGGGTGCGCTCACAAAACAAAAATAGCGCTTTTGGTTGACACAACAGAGGGCAAAACGTAGAATAAGACTATAACGGGAAATATACAGAAGTTGAGGACCGATATGGAAAAGGAAATGTTTGAACTCATCGCTCCCTGTCATTTCGGATTGGAAGCGGTACTGAAAAAAGAAATTCTGGACTTGGGTTATGAAATTATCAGCGTGGAGGACGGACGCATCACATACAGAGGCGACGTTTCTGCAATTCCGCGCTCTAATATATTTATACGGACAGCCGAGAGGATACTGCTGAAAACAGGCAGTTTCCGGGCAACGGATTTTGATGAATTATTTGAAGGAACAAGGGCGATTCCGTGGGAACGGTATCTGCCAAGGGATGCGAAATTCTGGGTGACAAAGGCGACTACAAATAAGAGCGCGCTTTACAGCGGCAGCGCCATCCAGTCAATCGTAAAAAAGGCGATGGTGGAACGGATGAAGGAAACCTACCGCCTGAACCGTTTTGAAGAGGACGGAGACGAGTATCCAATCCGGGTGTTTATTTTTAAGGATATGGTGACTATCGGACTGGATACCTCCGGCGCCTCTCTGCATAAGCGGGGCTACCGGAAGCTGGTGGGAAAGGCTCCGATTTCCGAAACACTGGCGGCTGCGCTTCTTCTGCTTACCCCATGGAACAAAGACCGGATATTGGTGGATCCTTTCTGCGGCAGCGGTACATTTCCGATCGAAGCCGCTATGATAGGTGCCGGGATCGCACCCGGCGTGAACCGGGAATTTACATCGGACAAGTGGATGAAATTCATTCCGAAGAAAAGCTGGTACGCCGCGCTGGACGAGGCGCAGGCGAAGGTTCTTCGGGATGTGAAAATGAATATTCAGGGGTATGATATCGATCCGGGCATTGTCCGGTGTGCGGCGGCGAATGCGAAGGATGCAGGCGTTGCGGAGCATATTCATTTTCAGGTGCGGGACGTAAAAGACCTTCACAATCCGAAGCCTTACGGCTTTCTGGTTACAAATCCGCCTTACGGCGAGCGATTGGAGGACAAGGCTTCGCTTCCGGCGTTGTACCGGCAGATCGGGGAGAGTTATGCAGGTCTGAAAGACTGGTCCATGTTTATCATTACTTCCTATGAGGACGCCGAGAAATACATCGGCAGGAAAGCGGACAGGAACCGGAAAATCTACAATGGTATGATCAAGTCTTATTATTATCAGTTTATGGGGGCAAAACCACCAAAGAAAGCGTAGAACCTATGAAAAAGGCAGTTGTCTTATTTTTGCTGCTGCTTGCGGGGATCGGTGCGGTTTTCGCATTTTCCCGCCGGAAGCAGGGGACAATTTCAAAATCAGATTCCTTTGAAGAATGTATCAAACAATTCCAGGAAGAAACGGTAGCGCAGGCATCGTTCCAGAGAACGGACGTCTGCGTGGAGGGAGTCAGTCTGTCCAATTTTGATTATCAGGTCTATATTGCGGACGACATGGAGATCATGGCTTCCGAAGACTTTCTGGAGGATGTGCTTGGATGCTCCGTCAGCCGCTATCCGGATGGGGTGGTTACGCTGGAACGGGGAAATACCTCAGTCCGGCTTTCGGAAAAGTCCGATGCGGCTCTGGTGAACAACAAACGGACGCTGCTTGCCGCACGGTTTGCTTATGATGAGGATGGAACTCTCTTTGTACCGATTTCGGAATATGTGGACAAGCTCGGATATAAAGCGTCTTACCGGTTCCGGGAGCGGGCGGTGAATTTTGAAAAGGTTTCTGACCTTCCGATCCTGCCGGAACAGTACGATATGCGAGAGAAGGGCAGGGTTACTTCTGTACGGGATCAGGGAAAGTACGGCACCTGCTGGGCGTTTGCTTCGCTTGGGGCGCTGGAAACGACGCTCATGCCGCTGGAGGAAGAATGTTTCTCTACAGACCATATGGCGATGAACAACAGTTATAATCTGGATCTAAGCCTCGGCGGCGAGCATACGATGAGTATCGCGTACCTTGCCGCATGGCAGGGACCGGTCTATGAAGAAGACGATCCTTACGGGGACGGTAAGACTGACAGCAGTCTGAAAGCGGTCCGGCATCTGGAGGAGGCAATCGTCATGAATGAGCGGAACGATGAAACCATTAAGGGCGCGATCTACCGCTATGGAGGTGTGGAGACTTCTCTCTATCTTCAAATGACCTATATCGGAGAATACTCCCGTTTTTATAATCCGGATACGGCGGCATATTATTATAACGGAAATCACGCGCCGAATCATGATGTGGTGATCGTGGGCTGGGATGATACGTATCCCAGAGAGAATTTTAAAGTCCAGCCGGAAAAGGACGGCGCATTTATCTGTAAGAACAGCTGGGGCAAAAATTTTGGCGAGGACGGATATTTTTACGTTTCTTATGAGGATGTGAATATCTGCGGACAGTCGATCGTGTATACGAAGCTGGGAGACGCGGATAATTATGACAATATTTACCAGTCGGATCTTCTCGGCTGGGTCGGACAGATGGGATTTGGCAGTGAGAGCGCTTATTTTGCTAATGTTTATGACGCCGGAGAAAATGAGGAGCTGGCGGCGGTTTCCTTCTACGCAACCGGCGAGAACACAGAATTTTCGGTCTATCTGGTTACGGATTTTCAGGACGAAGAATCTTTGGAGGAACGGATCCCGCTGGTTACGGGGGAAACCCGATATGCAGGGTATTATACCGTGGATCTGCCGGAGCCGGTGCGGTTAAAGGATAACAGCCGGTTTGCCGTTATGGTCTATATCAAAACGCCGGGAAGCGAACGCCCAATCGCGATCGAATACAATGCGGACATCCGTACTGCAAAGGTGGACATTTCCGACGGCGAGGGTTATATCAGTCTGTACGGCGAGGCATGGCACAGCGCAGAAGAAACGCAGGACTGCAATATCTGCCTGAAGGCATTTACAAATATAGTGGAGGAAGAATAAATGGAAAAACTGATCTTTGCAACAGGTAATGAAAATAAAATGAAGGAAATCCGGATGATCCTTGCGGACGCGGGTTATGAAATCCTCTCCATGAAGGAGGCGGGAATCGACGCGGATATTGTCGAGGACGGAACCACATTTGAAGAAAATGCGATCATCAAGGCAAAAGCAATCCGCGAGCTCTGCGGCTGTCTGGTGCTGGCGGATGATTCCGGTCTGGAGATCGACTATCTCAATAAAGAGCCGGGCATTTATTCCTCACGCTATATGGGGGAGGATACGTCTTATGATCTGAAGAACCAGAACCTGATCTCCAGGCTGGAAGGCGTGCCGGATGAAAAACGTACTGCCCGTTTCGTCTGCGCGATCGCGGCGGCATTTCCGGATGGCAGGATTGAGACGAGGCGGGGTACCATTGAGGGACGGATCGCCTATGAACCGGCAGGCGAAAACGGCTTCGGCTATGATCCGATCTTCTATGTGCCGGAGTTCGGAAAGACAACGGCGGAGCTTTCTCCGGAGGAAAAGAATGAGGTAAGCCACAGAGGGCGTGCGCTCAGGATGATCCGGGAAGTGCTGTAGTTAGTGCAGTAGAAGGTTGATGATGTAGAGGCTGGTGCAGTAGAGGGTTGATGATGTAGAGGCTGGTGCAGTAGAAGGTCGATGATGTAGTGTTTTGCCGGAGGCATGTCGGAAGTTGCGGCATGGCGTTAGGATGATATGTTAGGAATTGTCGAAAAGTAAGTTTTGAGGAGGTTTTACTGTGGAAAAGAAGAAACGGATCCTGGTTCTGAGTGATTCCCATGGTCGTGATGAAAATGTGGAGCGCGCTATGAAACAGGCGGGGCGTTTTGATCTGCTGGTGCATCTGGGCGATGTAGGATATGGGTATCAGCGGCTGGAAGCAAGCACGCCGGCAGCGGTTCTTATGATTGCCGGAAATAATGATTATGCGCTGGATCTTCCTGCTTCCAGAGTATTTCCACTGGGACCCCACAGGGTGCTGGCAGTGCATGGACACAGGCAACAGGTGCATTTCGGGACATCCGCTCTTGAACGGTCCGCAATCCAGAATAACTGCGATATTGTCATGTTTGGTCATACGCATGTGCCGTTTATCCGGCAGGATGAAAATCTTACGCTTCTCAATCCGGGCAGCATTTCCCTGCCGAGACAGAGCGGGCATAAGAAAACTTATATTCTGATCGAAATGGACGAAGAGGGGAAGATGGATATCCAGCTTCGGGAACTGGATTGATGATGTGAAATGGGTAACTGGCATTGGGAACAGGATTGATGGTAATGTGAAATGAATATCCGACATCGGGAACCGGATTGATGGCGTCGGAAAAGATTTTTGAAATGAGGGGATAAAGTGAAAAAAGGTGATATTTTAGAAGGCATGGTAGAAGACTATGCCTTTCCAAATAAAGGGATACTTACCTGTGAGGACCGGAAAGTTACTGTGAAGGGTGCATTTCCGGGAGAGAAGATTCGGTACCGGGTGACGAAGAAAAAGGCAGGAAAGGCAGAGGGCGCGTTGCTTGCGGTTCTTGAGAAATCGGAGCTGGAGGACGCA
>CANRMC010000009.1 GCA_947631605.1 uncultured Lachnospiraceae bacterium | reverse complement strand
GGAAAGGTTTTCTCCCTATCGAAGGCGGCAGCGCACCCGCACAGTTTGCTGAGACGATCGTCCGGCTTCCGCTTTGTCGGAATGGGAAACCAATCTGTCGCAATTATTGCGCTTTCTGGAAAGTTGATAACTCCGGTTACTATATTGAAGAATTTGCTGAAATTCTGAAAGCGCAGTTTGAAAAATAAAAGAAAGAGTGCCGCTTGGAAAATCAGAACAGGATTTTAACTCGACAAAAACTCTCAATCGTGTCGTTTGGCTGCCAGATTCCGTTTGCTATAATGAGGTTACAAAATCAAACGGAGGTATAGAACTATGAACACAGATAAAATTTATGCCGAGGCTATTGTGAACGAGTACTCGAAAAAGAGCGCGTCTAAGGTGGTGGCACTCCGGAAGCTGGACAGGAAGGCAAAATTGCCCGCACAGATATTCACTTACACTTTTGGTATTCTCTGCGCACTGATCGCCGGCACGGGAATGTGCCTTTCCATGGGCGTTATCGGATCAGGAACAACCGTATTTATGGTGTTTGGGATTATTGTCGGAATTGTCGGTTTTGTCGGAATGACCGTGAATTATCCAATCTATAAGCAGATTCTTCAGAAAAGCAAAGAAAAATACGCTGGCGACATCATTCGGCTCGCAACGGAAATCGCCGGTGAAGATAATTGAGATCACGATAGCAGTGTAAGGAGGCGGAACGATTGAACAGGGCAAAGAGCAAATATTTCAGTACAGCCGCCCGGATGGATGAGGCGCTGATTGAGTGTTTGGAAAAAAAGGATTTTCAATATATAACCGTAAAAGAAATCTGTCAAAAAGCAGGGGTCAACCGTTCCACCTTTTATCTGCACTATGAAACCATTGCCGATCTGCTGAATGAATGTGTGGAGTACACAAACAATAAATGCTTTCAGCGATACAATTCGGAGCTGACGGATATGAAAAAACGACTGGCATCCGAACATATGGAAGATTTGATCTTTATTTCTCCTGAATATCTGAGACCGTATTTTGAGTTCATCAAAGAGAACAAACGCTTGTTTCAAGTGGTTCTTTCCCAACCGGGTGTTTTGAATGCAGACGATACATTTCGGCAAATGTTTGTAAACATCTTTTCACCGATTCTGGATAGATTTCATGTAACGGAGCAGGAAAAGCCGTATATCATTTTGTTCTATATTGGTGGGATGATCGCGATTGTCAGGGAATGGATCGGAAAAGACTGTGCCGACTCCGTAGAGCAGATCATAAAGATTTGCATGTCCTGCATCATTCCGGACGGCAAAGAAAACGGATAATCCGGATGGAGACTTCCTTTTCTAAAAATAAGTTTATCAAGTATGATTTTGTGAGACTGTTCCATGAGCCGATTCAGGCTCTTTTTTTCGTATTAGCATTTACTTATAGATAAGCCTGAAAAAACGAATTGCTTCTTTACAAAGGGAACCGATACAATATGTGTTGTAAAGAAAATCATGGCGAAAAAAATGGCATCTGGGAAAAGTATGAAATAATTGAGCAGAAAAATGAAAAGGAGAATGAAATCGTGGCTAATAATATAATTATCTATTATTCCCGCAAAGGGGAAAACTACTGCAACGGCAGCATTAAGAACCTTTCAAAAGGCAATACAGAGATTGTGGCGGAGTTTATCCAAAAAGCAGTCGGAGGCGATCTTTTTGAGGTGGAGACAGTCAAAGAATATGCGGCGGATTATTATGCCTGCATTGACGAGGCAAAAAATGAACTGCGTGAGCAGGCGCGTCCGGAGCTGAAAAAATATCTGGACAGCATTGCAGATTATGACAATATCTTCGTCTGCGGACCGTGCTGGTGGGGAACATTTCCGATGGCGGTGTTTACCCAGCTTGAAAGGCTGGATTTCACCGGCAAAAAAGTAATGGCGGTCATGACGCACGAGGGCAGCGGCCTTGGTTCCTGTGAGCGTGATCTGAAGAAAATCTGTAAAGGTGCAGTATTTGGAAAGGGGCTTGCCGTCCACGGCGCTGATGCGGCGAAATCGGAAAGCACGGTAGCTGCATGGGCAAAACAGTCAGTGTAAGAAAACGGCGGGGATTTTTTGCCCCGCCGTTAAAATTTTATTTTATTTTTGTCCCATCATGGAAAGCTTCCCCAACCCGTTCAGTTACCTTGTAATAACCATGCGTATATGGATCAAAAGCAATGGCGTTGACTAAGGACATATCAAGTTTTCCGTCTGGCATGACGCTTTCGTCTGCGGTAACATTTACGACTTTGCCAATGACGCCGCAGCCATACTCGTTATTCTGGTATTCAATAAATTTACATTCCAGACATAGCGGAAATTCATTGATAACAGGTGCGTCTACCATTTCCGATTTACAGGCAGTCAGTCCGCTCTTTTCAAATTTCTTCGGTTCCTTATTGCCGGAAACTATGCCGAAATAATCCGCTTCCACAACATGGGAGGCGTCTGCAATGCTGACAGTGAAAGCTCCCCTTGCTTTGATATTCTGCACTGTTTTGTGAGACTCCGTCAGATTTAAAGCTACAGTATCCCGCTCTTGCATGGTTCCCCATGCAGCATTCATAACGTCTACGCTTCCGTCTTCATTATAGGTAGCGATCATCAGTACCGGCATTGGAAATATTCCTTCTGTAAGATTCAGTTTCTTTCTCATTCTGATTCCCCCCCGTTTCATAAAGATAGACACAGCTCGTGTCCTGATATTAATTATAATGGGTGGCAGAGAAAAAGCAAGTATGCTGTTCCGGTTTCATTTGTTATTATTTGTTATTATTTGTTAAAATATAGTATAGATCTGTATGTAAATAATTTTCTTGAAATGAATAATGGGCTTCATTATAATAGACGGTAATAAGTAATGGAGGTGCATTTTATCTGAATTTGTGGAGGTAAGGATTATGGATATTCGAAATTATGAGCAGTACATTACAGCAGAAACTATGATGGGGCCAAACTGTATAAGGATTTTAGAAGAGTTGTTTAATAAATATCCCTTGCAATCTGGCCCTGATTCTTTGATTCTTGATCTGGGCTGCGGAATGGGAATAACGAGTCTTGTAATTGCCAGGGAAACCGGAGCAAATGTATATGCAAACGATCTTTGGGTAAGCGCAGAAGAGAATGGAAAGCGATTTGCCCAATGGGGGATTGGCACACAGGTAACGCCTATCTGTGAAGACGCTAATAATTTCCAATTTGAAGAAAAACAATTTGATGCACTGATCAGTATCGACGCTTATCATTATTTCGCAGGTTATAAAGGATTCTTTCAGGAAAAGATTCTGCCATTTATGAAAGATAATGGAGTGGTTCTGATCGGTATTCCCGGTCTGAAAAATGAGTATACAGACCGTGCCGAGGAACTTCTTTCCGACTGGCTTGGCGATGAGGCATATATGTTTAAAAGTCCGAAAATCTGGGAAGATCTTATTGGCAGCAACAATAGAATTGAAACAGTAAAAACATGGGAAATGGATTGCTTTGACAAAGCATGGGATGAGTGGTTTGCTGTTAATAATGAGCTTTCCAATGGTGACAGACAACACTTTGAAACTATTATCAGACCTTATACTTGTTTTGTTGGTATTTATATAAAGCTGAAATAGGAAAAACTATTGGCAGCAGGGATTTATAAAACCATGGAAAAACTCGGCATGACAAGAACTGAAGAATCCGGAGGCAGAAGAAACAGAGCTGCAACCAGGGACAGTATAGAATACCGGTATGAACTTTTCTGTAAAATATAATTCTGAAAAACGGTTGATTTTTTAATAGAATTGGATATAATATAAGTGAAAGCAGTGATGCTTTTCGTGTGGAGACACGTAAAAGTTGGACTGGATATGGAACAGGGTAAACTTCCATAACACATGAGTCATCAAAATGGGTGGCGAGCTCCAAAGCAGAGATAATGCTTGACCAATACGGCTGGTAGAAGAATGACCGTAACACATGAGTTGCCAAGATGGGTAACGCGCCTGACAACCAGGATAAAACACTCAAAGTTAATAATTGTAGAGCAGCTTGGAATAAACAAGCTGCTCTTTTACATTATAGGAGCAGTATTGTTATTGGATCAGATTTGCTTTCGATAGCAGGAGACTGTCATCTTCCCCGCTGAATCAGATTTGCTTCCGACAGCAGGAGACTGTCATTTTCCCCGCTCATGTCGATCGCAAGCAGTTTCTCTGTACCGGTTTCATCGGTATAAGTGATTCCCAGAGTCGGAACAATGCCCGCAAATTCCGTGCCGATAACCAGAGGCTTTTCGGCAGTCAGTTCATCAAGAGAATAGAGTTCTTCAGCGATCCGGAAATTCATGATGTCATCAGCACCTGTGTCCTCATAATTCAGTGATACAACCTTCAGGTTTTTAACCGGAACATTTGTTGTGATGACGGCTTTTACCTGCCAGTCCGATTCTGTCACGATACATTCGTAATAATTGTCCAGCTGTGCCAGCAGGTCTTCGGGTGCATAGTCAATCGTAAGAACTGCTTCTTCGGAGTTTGTATCAGAACCGGAATCTCCGGTATTTACATCTGGATCGGCGGCTTCAGTGTCCGTATTAACAGTTTCCTCAGAGTCTATGTCTTCGGTATTCTCTTGTGTATCTGTATGTTCGCTGTTTTCTTCTGTATCTGTACTCTCACTTTCCGGCTGGAAAGTGGTATTCCCTGGTTCTTCTGTAGAAGAGGCACCGCAGGCAGATAACGAAAAAAGCATGGTAAAACATAAAAGCATGGAAATGAGTTTGCGTTTCATATTAAAAAGCCTCCTTTCATTGATTTAAGACGAGTATAACAAATCAACGAGAAAAAGGGAAGAAGCAAAAACCGATAGCAGAAAAAGCTATCGGTTTTTGATCTCATACTTAGTTATAGTTGTCAATGCAGCGCTGGAACATACTCTTATCAATTCCGCAGTTCGGGCATACCCAATCATCCGGAAGATCTTCAAATGCTGTTCCCGGTGCAATGCCATGCTCCGGATCCCCTTTTGCAGGATCGTATGTGTATCCGCATGGGTTACAGAAATACTTATCCATTGATAAAGTCCCCTTTCAATTATGTACTTGGAAGCAAGCTTCCATCGAAAATATAATACCATGAATCGTGTCGAAATACAATAACAGAATGTCAGGCAGAATTCGAACAGAACTTGTATTCCAAAACAAATTATGGTTATATATATTCGAGAAAACCGAAAAATACTACTTCTGAAATTGTGATAGCATACAAAAGGAAGGTGAGATTGTGATTAGAATTGCTGTGGTTGATGATGAAAAAGAATGCCTGGAAAAAATAAGCGGTTATCTTAAAAATATGGACGGATATCATATTGAAAGCTTTCTTACTTCTGACGCAGAACGCCTGTTGGAAAAATATAAAGAAGGAATATACTTTGATATTGTTTTTCTCGATATTGAGATGGGGAGCATGAGTGGAATAGAGGCTGCGAAGCGTATTTCAGCAAATTATGGCAACACGCTCATCATATTTACAACCGCATATAAACAGTATGTGAAAGAAGCGTTTTATGTCAATGCATTTCAGTATATGTTCAAACCGATAGAATTTAGAGACTTTCGTTACGAAATGGATCGTGCGATCAGAACCATAACGCTCAGGAATCAAATGTTTGAAATAAATTACAGCCATGAGAAAGTTCTTTTGAAATGTTCCGATATACTTTATATCGAAACGAGGAACAGACACCTTGCAGTGAAAACCATTGATCGGGAATATGAGTATAACGGCGCGTTAAAAGATGCGGAGAGGCAGCTTTCAAAATATGGATTTTCAAAGGCAGAACAGGGGATTCTTGTAAATCTCTGTCACGTCCGCAGGATTGACACAACACAGATCGAGTTTGACAACGGTGACATAAGGTATATCAGCAGACGATTCTACAAATCGTTTTTGTCTGATCTGAATCTTTATCTTTCGGGGGTATGATATGAGTCTGACGCGGATTTTTATAGAAATCTTTGCTTGTATAGCCACAATTTTTGTCTTTTCCGTCTTTTGTAATATTTTCCTTGTTGCAAAAAACAGAAATATTCTCCGCAGGGTGGTATGCACAGGTGCGGCGCTTACCCTTTCCATTATGAACATATTTTGCGTGGAAATGATGCAGGTCAGGGTATTTGTTACTGTCTTTTGGTTATTTTTGTTTACTTATTGTTATGATGCTCCTTTTTTGAAAAGGATTTATTCAGTGTTGATCGGCAGCGTCCTGCTTGATACATCTGAAATCGTGACAGGTATTATCACGATCACGCTGCTAAAAACGGATATCAACCATATCAGGGAGTCGGATCTGTTATATGTTTTAAATGTTTTTGCCAGTAAAGCGCTTCCTTATCTGCTTCTGAAACTGGCAGCGATTTTTATCCACAAAGAGCGCAGGAGACTTGACAAAGGGTTTTCAGTGGCCTTGACGGTGCTGTTATTATTTATTCTGTTTCATACTGCCTTCTTTATAAATGGAGTGGTAGATTCCTATTCCGGAACCAGAAACGTTTTAGGTGTTATCTCCATGATCTTAATGATTGGTGCGGCGATTGCCGTATTTTTCCTTAATGACCGTCAGATAAAGTACAAGGAAAATCAGATCAGGCTAAAAGAAATGGAGAATCAATATAAGCTTCAGGTAAGAAAATATGAAAACCTGCGGGAAAATACCCGTGCTGCAAATAAAAAGATTCATGATGTAAAGAACTTTGTACTTGCGGTAAGTTCTTATCTTGAGCAGGGCAGAGTGGAGGAGGCGGAAAAGCGGCTTCGTGAATATACCGAAAGTATCTCTACAGTGTCCCGAACGTCTTCCGGTTCGCAAACGGTTGATGCGCTGCTTGAGGTCAAAGAAAAGGAAATGAATGAAGTGTGCAGGAATACGTATGTTTCAGTGGTGCTTGGGGAGCTTGTATCGGTTGATGAAATAGATTTGTGTATCCTTCTTGGCAATGCCATTGACAATGCCATAGAGGAAAGCAGGCGTGTTGATGATGCAGAAAACAGTGCGATCGAAGTCCGGGTGCTGCCTTATGCCGGTGGAATTTCTGTTTTCGTAAGGAATAAGATCAGTACTCACGACGAGACAAAATATAGTGAAGACCGGCAGAAGGATTCCCTGTTCCATGGCTTTGGGATTGAGAATATGAAGGCAATATGTAGTAAATATAACGGTGATCTTCAGGTATCTGAGCGTGGCGGTTATTTTGAATTAAGCGCTTTTTTGCCGAATGATCAAGAAAAACAACCGCATAAGCAAGAATTGTTGAATGGAAAAACATTTTAGATTATCATTTTCCTGCAATGAAAAATAAATAAAAAGTTGTAGGAGGATTACAATAATGAAATTAAAAGTAAAAACAAAACTTGCCTTTTTGCTCTGTGTAATCATGTCTTTCAGTTTGTGCGGATGTGGTGGAAAGGAAAGCAGGGGAAAGGAGGACGAAACTCCTGTTTCAACACTGGAAGATCAGAGTAATGTATCAGATACCGGCGATGGGGAGTCTTCCGATAGCAGCAGTGAAGATTCTGCTGATGATAATGGAGGCGCTGCATCTGATAACGTACAATATACGGATCCGCTTTCACCGGCACCTTTGGGAGAATGGATAAAAGTTGCCACATTCAATCCGGTATCAAATGAACAGGAGGTTATCTACTGGAGAGTTGTCAGTGTAAGCGAGGATGCGCAGGCGTCCGTAGACGCCTATAATAATGGTGACAACTTCTGGATATTGGAGCAGCCGGAGGAGGATTTTATTAAATATTATGAAATGGAATATGAAATCCAATATCCGGAAGAATATTCCCAGGATGACTTTGGCATAACAGTCAGTGATCTGATGTTAGATGCAGAAAAACCGGATGGCAGAGGTTTTGAGAAAGACGGAACGGTCTATCTTGGAGTTGGCGAGTGTACGGATGTTACCAAAGATACCATCGGCGAAAGTGAGGAAAATCCAAGACCCGGAGATACCATTAGAAGGAGAATGGTATTCACAATGATAGACGGCTATACGGATTATGTTTTCAGCTATACATATGAAGATACGGATGGAGAGCGAAAAACATCCTATGCGGCAAGCCGTTAATATTATATGCTGACGAGTATATAACGGAAATAAAGAAAATAAAAGCAGGAGGATAATTGATATTCTCCTGCTTTTTTTGTATACTGAGAAAAAGAAATTACCGGATATTCAAACTGTGAACGGATAATACAGGAGGCGATCGGAGCTATGAGTATAGAATTTGTTGAAACAAAAACTGAGAACGGACTGACGTCCTGCGACGCGGTTCTGGACGGAACAAAAGTGGGAGTGATTGTCTTTGATAAAGATTATATACCTTATGACGGATTTACGATCGTTAATGATCCGGAACGGAAGTTCTGTATCCGTCAGATAGAAAGAACGGATGCAGGCAGGGAACTGATTACCCATAAACAGCTGTGCGAGGAGTTTTATCAGTATATGCACAGCCTTGGGTTTGGAATGGCAGTGACGGTATATTGCTGGGGAGAAGTGGAAGGAGAGGAAAAAAACGGTCTCAGTTTATATGACTACTACGATCAGCACTGGGACCGCTATGAAATATATGCCCGCAAGTTAGGGGATGCCGGCCAGAATAAAGAATAACGGGAATAGCAAAAAATCTCTCAAATGAGAATAATAAAAAACTCTCACCGAATTGATCTGATGAGAGTTTTTTATTTTGTCTGTTATTATTCTGCCTGTTATTCCGCCTGCGGTTCCACCTGCTGTTCCGTTTGTTTGTCCGCCGCTTTTTCTTTCGGGGAACGCCAGAGATAGGCAAGCCAGTAACCAAATCCCACGGCCACGCCGCCTACGAGATTTCCCAGTGTGACCGGGATCAGATTATGCGTGAATAAAGTGGACCATGAAAGGGAACCTGCATGGATTCCGTATTCAAATGAAGTAAACAGCGCGCATAGACAGAAATACATATCTGCAATGCAGTGTTCGAATCCGCAGAGTACGAATACCATGACCGGCCAGAAACTTACGATCAGTTTGCCTGATACCTGTTTGGAAGCTGCGGCTGACCAGACGGCAATGCAGACCAGTATATTACACAAAATACCACGCACAAAACTGTCGCTGAATGTAAGATTGGTACGCGCTGCGCCGGCATTTACGATCGCCTGAGCCAGATTTGCGTCGAACAGATCAGGAACATGGCTGTAAGTTACGAAGAGGGCGACGAGCATTGCGCCCAGAAAATTTCCTATGTAGACGAAAAGCCAGTTTTTAAGCATTTTTGTAACCGATACTTTTTTTTCGAGAACGGAAATGATGATCAGACTGTTTCCGGTAAATAACTCGCTGCCGGCTATGATAACCATAGCCATCCCGGCAGGAAAGACGATAGCGCCGATGATCTTCGAGAGAGAACCCGTACTGATCGTCGTAGACGCGGCGGTTGAAGCAACGCCTGCAAACGCAATGAACATTCCGGCAAAGAAGCCTAATAAAAGCATCCGGAACGCGCTGAGCCGGGTTTTGTTGATCCCGATATCAACATAACTTTTTGCTACCTCTGAGGGTGAATGCATATTTGTACCTCCTGTTTTTTGTAACACTCCATAACATTATATAACATTAAAAACCTCCGATGCCCTGAGTTTCTGCTTCCTGAATCCGCAGCTCATCCATTTTTCGGACACATCCCGGAACGTCTAACTGTTTCTGAAATAACTGATTGATCAGAGCCACTACGTCTTCCGCACTGTAACCGATGATTCTGGAAGCCGCAGTCGATACACGTTCGTATTTGGAGATGGAATCGGCAGCATCCGTAACCATCTGTGACTGGATATTCGTTGTTTGTCCCTTGAAACAGTTGACGGTGGAGATTCCGTCAAAAGCGACGTTGTAATTTTCCGGCGTTGCGCAGAAAGAAAGGAATTCCAAAGCCTCATTTAAGTGCCCGCTGTTTTTATTTACCATCATCATATTCAGATTTCCGCCTTCATAGGTACCGTTTTCGGTGGTGTTCAAAAATACCGGCATTACGGAAAAATCTTCGATCTTATATTTGTTGCTCTCGTCAAAATCCGTATAGAACCATGTGTCCCATATGAAAGTCATAACACATTCGCCGCTTCCCATGGTATCGCTGATATTATCCCAGCCGATGTCCATGTATTTTTCCCCGAACCAGCCATTTGCGGCAGCGTCGGAGATCCACTGGATCATATCCGTTACCGCCGGGATTTCACTATAGGTGATCTCGTTATTGTTCAGTTTTTCCAATAGTTCCGGATCGTCGGCAAAAACAGGATCCAGACCGAACTGGATCATCCATGAGCAGCCGTTTGCCGGCCAGCAGATCGGTGTATAACCGGCTTCTGCAAGAGCCTGACAGAGAACGTCAAACTCGGCTTGTGTGGTTGCAGGTTTCAGACCTAAACTGTCCAGTATCGTCTTATTATAATAACAGCCGGATACGGAGTTTTCCCAGAACGGAAGCCCCAGAATGTTTCCCTCGCTGTCTTCGCAGTAAGCTTTGGCACTGTCTGTGAGGTCGGATACCCATTCCTCGTCATTCATATAGTAGAAATTGTTCTCCACATCAAAGCGGTTCAGATCGGCATTATGGAAATGCAGAAAGATATCCGGAACTTCACCGTCCGTAATCCGTTGCGAAGCAACGTTTTCATAATCTGCGTCTTCGATCGAGATAATGTCCAGCTTATTTCCGGTCGCCTTTTCATATTGATCAAAAATGCTTTTCATGTAGCTTTTATTTAAGTCGCTTTTCTTCCCCATGAGAGTCAGTGTAACACTGTCAGGATTTGCTGCCTGCTGTTTCTTTCCGCAGGCGGCAAGGGATAGGAGCATGGTAAAAACCAGTAGGATAGAAAGGATTGGTCTCCTCATTTTTTTCATTGGTTTCTGCCTCCTTCGCTTTTTTCTTTTTCTTTCAGAAGTTTGCCGACGGTTTCCCGTACTGCATGCATATCGATTGGTTTTGCAAGATGATCGTTCATGCCTGCGTCCAATGCATTACGCACATCCTCGGCAAACGTGTTCGCTGTCATGGCAACGATCGGAATGGTTTTTGCCTCCGGATGCCCGGAAGCCCGGATGGCTCTGGTGGCTTCATACCCGTTCATGATCGGCATCTGCACATCCATGAGTATCATATCATAATGACCGGGTTCTGATCCGGTAAACATTTCTACGGCTTCTTCGCCGTTGGCTGCTACTTCGCATTCTGCATTTTCCATATTCAGGATCTCGGTCAGAATTTCCGCATTGAGTTCGTTATCTTCAGCAACAAGGAATAAACGGCCGCTTAATGCTTCCTCTGTTGAGGCAGTTTCCTGTAAATCCTGTTCTTCCGTATCGCAGAACAGCGGTTTCAGCGTCTGCCAGAACGTGGAAACGAAAAATGGTTTGGACATAAACGCATTGATTCCGGCGTTCCGGGCTTCTTCTTCGATTTCCGCCCAGTCATAGGACGTAAGTACCAGAATTGGCGTATCTTTCTTTACCTGCTCCCGGATAGCGCGGGCGGTATCTACGCCGCTCATTTCCGGCATCTTCCAATCCAGCAGAATGACATCGAAATCATTTCCTTCTTTATGTGCGCGTACCGCTTTTTCGACGGCTGTTTTTCCGTCTGTCACGCAGGAGACGTCAACGCCGGTATCATGCATCATTTCCTGAATATCTTTACAGATTTCTGCGTCGTCATCTGCAACCAGAACACGAGTGATTCTTTGACGGAACCATTCGTCCTCTGCATCCGGATCCGGAAGCATGAAGGAAAGCTCGACTGTAAAGACGGTTCCCTGATCCGGCTTGCTTTCTACTTGGATGATGCCTCCCATCAGGTCGACCAGATTTTTCGTGATAGCCATGCCGAGTCCGGTTCCCTGCACTTTGTTGGTAACGGAACTGATCTCCCGGCTGAACGGGGCAAAGACGGTCTTTTGGAATTCTTCGCTCATTCCGATACCGTTATCTTTTACTACAAATTGTAATTTGACATACTGCGGTGTGGAAGCCTCCAGTTCCGAGATCAAAAATTCGATCTTTCCGCCCACCGGCGTATATTTGATGGCATTGGAAAGCAGATTGATTAAAATCTGGTTCAGGCGCAGTTTATCGCCGATGATCTGTTCCGGCGGCGCACCCTGCACATGGATCTTGAAGCTTTGTTTCTTTGCTTTCGCCTGCGGCAGGAGAATGATGTTCAGATCCTCCAGAAGTTCCGGCAGACTGAAATGGTCGACATTCAGAGATGTTTTTCCACTTTCGATCTTACTCATATCCAGAACGTCGTTAATCAGGCTCAGCAGGTGTTGGCTGGAAGCCATGATCTTATGCGTGTATTCCCGAACCTTTTCTTCATTGTCGGCATCTTTTTCCAACAGAACCAGAAATCCTACAATGGCGTTCATCGGGGTACGGATATCGTGAGACATATTGGAAAGGAAGTTGCTTTTTGCTTCATTGGCGCTCTTTGCGGCAGTCAGCGCTTCCTGAAGTTTTTGGTTCATCTGCTGCTCCAGAGTACGGTCGGACAGTACAACGATGAATTTCTCCACATTTTGAATACTCATGTGGTAGATCGTCATTCGGTACCAGCGGCGTTCGCCGGTTGTCTGGTGCATATATTCACATTCCCAGTATTTATTTTCATTCAGCGGGATCGCTTCAAGTTCTTCCTTTAGCACTACCACATTATAGTTGACGGCGCATTTTTCCATTACCCGGATATTTTCCCTTGCGTCTTCGATGGAAATTCCTAAAAGGCGTTCGATATTCGGACTGATATAATCGACGTGCTGGTTATTGGTATCGAGCATGATGAAAATATCATCGACATTATTGGAAAGAACGTCAAACATACGCTCCCGGTATTGCAGTTCCATTCTGTTCTTTTGGGACAGGCTGCGGCTTCTCAAGATCAGGAGGGTAATGATCATAATGCTGATGATCAGGAAAATGGCGGAAAGTACGCGCATGGTTACTTTCTGGACTGTCAGGAAGCCGGCGCTGATGATACTCTGAGGTACGATGCCCAGCAGAACATAATCCTGATACCCCAGCGGCTGGTAATAAATACAGTAATCTACGTTGCCAATTTCACACTGGATAATGCCGGAGACCTCATTCTGCCAGTTGCTGTGCATGGTTTCAAGACTTTCCTCATCTAAGCCAGAGGCGCCTTTCAGGTAAGAAAGATAATTTGCAAAAACGGTTCCGCCTGCCTGTGTGGAAAGAAGTACCCGTCCGTCGTTGTGGATAACGAAGCACTTGGATTCGCCGGAAAATGCATTTACCTTGAGAGAGCTTGACAATGCTTCGTTGGTATAGCTGACGGCGACTGCATCATAGCTGAAGCCCTGATAAGATGTATGACTTACCGGAATCGCGAAAATGGTGCCTTCCTGCCCGGACGGAAGCGTTTCTCCCACAAGGATCGGCTCCTGCTGATCGATCAGAGTATCCCACATATTTTCAAGTACCAATGTCGCTTCCGTACCGTTGATGGTGACTGCTTTTCCGTCTTTTGAGATCAGATAGAATTCCGAGAATCCCCAATATGCCTGTTTTTTAGCGAAAAAATCAGAAACATAATCCGAATTTTCATCGCCGGCGAGCCGGATAAAATCATTCCATGTGTCCAGAATACCCCAGTTCCTGTAAATATAATTGCTAAATGAACGGTTTACCTGACCGTATATTTCCTCCAGATGGTCGGTGCTGTCATCATTGATCTGTTCCGTTATAAAATTAGAATATAGGATACCGATGAGAGCGGAGGCAACGAGCACCCCGCAGATCGCAAGTACCAGTAATATTTTTCCGATCCACTTTTTCATGAATTTAATCTGTACTCCTTGGCATTTGAAAAGATATTCTTTTGTTCATAAGCATTCATATTATTTTATCATATAGACATATAGAAATCAAAGATTTCTTTGCGTAATTAACGGTATGTTTTTATTTAGAAATCCGTGGTATACTATGTCCGAGGTGAACATAAAAATGCGTATGAAAAAAGAGGGAAAAAATATGTGGTTGTTATTTGCATTACTTTCAGCGGTTTTCGCGGCGCTGACTTCCATACTGGCAAAAGTAGGTATCGAAGGCGTGAATTCAAATCTGGCGACAGCCGTAAGAACGATGGTGGTAGTTGTCATGGCATGGCTCATGGTGTTTCTGACACACGCGCAGGGCGGTTTATCGGAAATCAGCCCAAAAAGCTGGATCTTTCTGATCTTGTCCGGTCTTGCAACCGGAGCGTCATGGCTCTGTTATTACAAGGCGCTTCAGATCGGAGAAGCTTCGAAGGTTGTGCCCGTGGATAAGCTGAGCGTGGTGTTTACGCTGATCCTTGCCTTTGTATTTCTCCATGAAACATTTACCTTGAAATCTCTGATCGGCTGTATTTTGATCGGTGCCGGAACGCTGATTATGGTTTTATAGGAATTTGCGGAAAGATAACTTGCCTTGTCTTCCGGAAATGAATATAATAGAAGATGTAGCGGTCATAGTCCGAAAATCTACAAAATAGAGAAAGTTCCGGGAAGTTACAATGGCACTGAAACATATAATGATTAACGATATAATCGCAGAACAGATGGACAGGATTCAGAACCTGAAGAAATATTATCCGTTTTTTGTTCTGTATGAAAATACATTTTCGCAATTCAAAGAGGGGAAATTCTCATATCTGGATATGGGATATATCACCCTTGCTTCTCTGCGTTTTCTCATCAACGAAAACAATTTCCACGAAAAAGAAATTACATACGACGAATACGAGGCGTTCCTTCTGGAACTTCTTCACCGGGATTTTTCCCTGCAGGAGGAGGCGGATGAAGAACGGGAACTGGCGCTTTATATTTTTGACAAGCTGAAAAATGACGGAAAAGCTTTTGAGTTCCGGTTTTTTGATCCGGAGGAAAAGAAACAGAAGATTTCAAGGGTAAAACTGATAGAAAGCACTGTGAAAGACGGACAGGTATTTTATCATGTCACTTCCGACGGAATTGAATTTTATCTGGACACCAAGGAGGTAAAAGACGAAAGCAAGATCAATATCCAGCAGCTTCTTCTGGAAAAAATGATCCGCTCGGATAATTTTAAGGGCGGAATTGATGTTGTAAGACGGATCAACCGCGAAGTGCTGAGCCTCAAGGCGGAGAAGGAAACTGTGATCCGGCTGCTCCGGACGGAGGTTTATGAAGGAGCGGCAGCCTGTGAGAAATTCATGGAAAAAACGGCGAAATGGTTTGCCGAAGAACAGAGATTGTTTGCAAAAAATAAAGCATTGGTGGATAAAGCCATACAGAAGGCGCAGGCGGATTCCGGAAGCCAAAAGACAGGAGAAAGATCCGGTGCGCTTGCGGAAATAAGCCGGCTGGAAACGGAACTGAAAAAGACGATTTTTAGTCATAGCGAACTGATCGCGGAAACGGCGGAACTGTCCCAGATTTCAGACCAGATCATAAGCAGGGCGAAACTGAGAAAACTCCGTCCGGTCTTTGATTTTCATCAGACGCTGAACCGGCTGTATGAGAAGGATCGGCCGCAGGATATGGAATATATATTAAAACCTCTTTTTTCTCCGAAATTATTTCAGTCGTTTTCAATCCTTTCGATCGACAATCTGCTTACGCTGAAAGCAGACGACGGTCTGAAAGGCGAGACAATAGAACGGCAGGAGGCGGAACTTGATTTTAAGTATGATGACGAAAAGCTGGATCTCTCCATTGGAAGGAATTTTGCCATGCTTTTTGCGGAGCTTCTGCAGCGGCTTGAAAAATGGGACCGGGTTACCCTCAAGGAATGGAACGCCATTCTTGAGATCAAGTTTGGGGAAGAGATTTATAAAAATCGGGATTATTACGCATTTCTCATACATCTGTCCGGAAAGAACCGGTACAGCATGGAGGAAATGCAGAAAAAACCGGATACCATGCTGGAAGAAATGGTGCTCACCCATATGTCGGATGCGGATAAAGAACGTTATCGGGATATGGGATTTACGATAGATTTCGGGGACGAACAGCTTATGATCGGTCCGGAGGATCCGGAGGAATCCGACGGACAGTTTATAACGGATATGATTTTTGAAAGGAGCGGGAAATAATGGAGAGCAGGAATCTGGATAAGGCGCTGGATATTTATGCGGCTCTGATAACAGGACAGGATATTACGCGGAACAACAAAGAAACGCGGGAAATGTACGAAGACTTTTATTCCAATTCCGAGGTTTATGAGATAACAACCCGTCTTCTTTCCAAACTGAACCTGTCGATCTACGAATATAATGATACCTTATATGTAACGGCAGGAGAAGGTAACAAAGTATTCGGTTATACCAATGACGATATGAAACGGATCATGGGACTCCGCCTGAACAGGGAGCTTTATATGTCGTATTTCATTATGTATATGACGCTTCTTCATTTTTATCAGGATTCGGCTTCTTATCAGGTGAAAGAGTATGTGCGGGCGGAAGAGATCATGCAGGAGGTCACGGATTATCTGAAAACCCTGACGGCGGATCTTTCCGTTTATTCCATGCAGGATATACAGCAGGAGAGTTTTAAGTCCATTGCCCTTTTATGGGACGAGCTTCCGGCAGCGACTTCCGACGAGAAGGATAAGGTAAAAGCCTCCAGGGCTTCCAGAGCCGGCTACATAAAACTGACGTTTAATTTCCTCATTTCCCAGAGGCTTTTTGTGGAGACAGGCGACCGGTATTATCCGACCGACCGTTTTCATGCGCTGGTGGAAAATTATTTTGAGGAACACAAAGGAAGAATATACAGCATATTAGGAGGAACGGAACATGCCTAATATCAATCGGATTCGTGTAAACAATGTAAAATACAATTTCGGAACCCAGTATTATGATGATTTTACCATGCGGATGTATGGGAAGAATACTCTGTACGATCTGGCTAACGGCGGTGGAAAAAGCGTTCTTATGCTGCTTCTCCTCCAGAATCTGATACCGAACTGTACGCTGGACGATAAACAGCCGGTGGAAAAACTTTTTCGTGAGAACTGCGGGAATACCACGATCCATTCCCTGATCGAGTGGAAGCTGGACGCCTGTGATATACAGGAAGGCTACCGGTACATGACGACCGGATTCTGCGCCAGAAAAGCAAGGGATGCGGAAGAAGAAACAGATGGGGCAAAGGTTGCTTCCGTTGAGTATTTTAATTATTGCATTTTTTACCGGCAGTACAATCAGAATGACATTATCAACCTGCCGCTTGAAAAAGACGGTGAAAAAATCTCTTATCAGGCTCTCCGGAATTATCTGAAGGACTTAGAACACCATGATCAGGAGCTTATCGTAAAGGTATTTGATAAGAAAGGGGAATATCAGCGTTTTATCAGCGGATTCGGACTCCATGAGAGCCAGTGGGAGATCATCCGGGGGATCAATAAGACGGAAGGACATGTCAGGACATATTTTGAAACGAACTATAAGACGACGCGCAAAGTCGTTGAGGATCTTCTGATCGAGGAGATCATTGAAAAGGCGTTTCTGGTAAAGACGGAGCGGGATTCCGACGGTAATGAATCCATGGCGCGTCTTTTGATGGATATTAAGGACCAGCTTGCGGTTCTGGCAGGAAAGAAGAAAGACATTGCAGGATTCGATCATCAGATGCAGCTTCTGGGACTGCTTTCGGACCGGATCACATCATTTCTGGATATTTATCAGGAGAAGGATCAGGCGGCGAAAAATCTGGCGGATATTTATGTAACGGCGGAGGAATTTGCGGGAAATGATGAGAAAACAGCGGAGGCGTTTCAGGCAGAGCGCGATGAAAAGAGGGCGCTGCGCGATGCTGAAAAGAAACGGATCGAATGTCTGAAAACTGTACGGGACAAACGGGAATTGGAACGCATGCAGGAGGAATTGGAGGGATATCTTGCTTCCGCGCAGAGTTTGAAGGAAAATGCGGAACGTATAAAGGCCGAGCTTGCTTTGAAAGAAAGCATGGGAGAATATATCGATTATCTGGCAGAGAAAAAGAAAGCGGACGGTCTGGAATATATTGCGGAGGATGTGGATCGCTCTGAGGCGGAGGAACTGCTTTATACATGCGTCTATAACTTGAAAAGGATCATGCAGGAGAAAGAAGCATTTTATACAAAACGCATCCTTGCACTTACGGAGGAAGCCGCATCGACCGAAGAACAGAAAGAAATGCAAAAGCGTCTTTTGGCGGAAGCAGAGCTTCAGCTTGCCGTGGCAGAGAATAACCGGAAGCTTGCAGAGGAAGCAGTGAAGGACTTCGGGAACCGGATAGCAGGGATAACGGCTGAGATGGATCGGTTTACATTTGACGATCTGTCGGTGCAGATCGGGGAAAACGAAAGAAAACTTGAAGATTATAAAACGGCGCTTGTGGAAAATTCTGCGGCACTGGAGGAAATGAAGGATCGGATCGAAGCAGAGGAAAAGCAGAAAGCAGTATCCGGCGGAAGGTACGAGCGGCTTCTGGAAGAGGAGCGTTCACAGGGAGAACTGGCAGAATGTTTCCGCACTGTAAAGAAGCGTCTGGATGATATGTGCCGCATTTATCTGAAGGAAGAAACCAAGGATTATGAGGCTTTGCAGGAGGCGCTTCAGTCGCGGATCGAACGCGGGATCATTACCGCCGCAAGACTGAAACAGGAAATTGCCGACTGTGATAAGCTGGCGGAACGTCTGAAAGAAAAGCGGATCATTGAACAGTCGGAAGGCGCTGCAAAGGTCATTGAATATGTGCAGACACGGCATGGCGGATATGCTATGTACGGTATGGATTATATTTCCGCGCTTCCGGATGACAGGAAGGAAGAAATCCTTGCGAAAAATCCGGAGCTTCCTTACGGGGTTCTGGTGCAGGATTATGAAACTTTGTCTGAGGATCCGAATATCCGGAAGATTGATATCGGTTCCGCGCCGGTTCTGGTCTATGACATGGAAGAGTTAGAGAAACAGGCAGTCAGCTATATGCCTCATGTTTTTTCCGTAAGGAGAGAACCGGATGATTTCAGGGATGAAGAGATCGCCGAAAAAGGAATCCGGTCCGCGGAAGAAAAAAAGAAAGAACTGGAAGAAGAGCAGAAAAACTGTTCCGATATGCTGGCGGTAGAAAAAGAGGATCTGGTATTTCTTCTTTCTTATGGCGACGACCGCTATACAGGAGCTGAAAAAAGGCAGAAGGAATTGCAGCTTGAACTTTCGGATCTCGAAGAGTCGGTACGAGACGGGGAACGCCGTCTGCGGGAGCTTCAGGGAGAAAAACAAAAGTTGCTGCAAAAAGAGGAAGAACTTCGGGAAATATTTAAGAAATGTGAAGAAACCCATACATATCTTCTTCGTCTCAGGGAACTTTCCGATCTTTCAGCGGAGCAGGAGGAACGTCTGGATCAAAGCAAAGCGGACATAAAAAGGCTGACCGACAGACAGAAAGAATTGGCAGAACAGGTGCGGTCGGGCGAAGCGGTCTGTCAGGAAATAAAGGGAAGACTATCGTTCTCCGAAAAAGAGCTGGAAACTCTGAAAATGGAATGGGAAACCGTGTATGCTCCATATGAAAACGGAAACGAGTACCCGATCCTTCCGGATCCGGAGGAGGAATTAAAACAGCGTTTTCATGCTGTTCTGAAAGACCGGCCGGAAGCCGGCAACCGGGATTCCGACCGGAAACTTTTGATAGAAACACTGCATAAAAGCATGGAGCGGATATTGAACAGTATTGCGGCAAAGGGGATATCGGTTTCTTCCTTAGAGGAAATGCACCGTAACAATGAATTATATCCGCCGGAGGAGAAGTATCTGCAGACGTTAAAAGATAATATGGCAGCCGCCCTGCAGGACGCCGATAAACTCCAGGGATCCGTGAAGCGTATGCAGACGGAGTGCAGCCGTATGGAAGGAAAGATCGAATATGCGGTCCGGAATATAGAGGAAACCTATGGCAGCTATGAGGAAGAAGACATAAGCCTTGCCAGGATCGCCGAGGTTCTCAGGGAGGAAGAAACCCTCCTTAAAAAGCTTACGGAGGAAGCGGCGGCGAGTGAAGAAAAATACCTTGCTTACCGCAGGGAACAGGGAGCCATGACCGACCTTTATAAAGACGTAAAGAGGATCGTGACCCAGAGCGGACTTTCCGTAGAGGGCGCCGTGCCGGTTGCGGAAGAAAAAGATAAGCTGCGGGAGCATTTTGAAGAAGTACTGGTACGCTATGACAAGGCAGTGAAACTTTTGGAACGCGCCAAAAATGAACTGCTCCGGTTTAAGGGAACGACTGCGGAAACGCTATATGACATGGGCGCCTTTGAGCTTGCAAACGCGATCCGGGATGATGTTTCCGTTCCGGTTTCCTATGCAGAAACGAGAGAGCTTCTTGATAATCTGAAATCCATGACGGGCTATATAGCGCTGGAAAAAGAACGGGTGGAGAAGAGCCTTGCGGATATGGAGCGTCTGAAACAGAATTTCGAAGAACAGTGTCTGGAACGGTGTCTGGACGTAAAGTCGGAGTTGGACAAGCTTCCGGGACTTTCTACGATTGTTCTGGACGGAGAGCCGGTGCAGATGGTGGGACTTTCCGTTCCGTATGTCAAAGAAGAATTCATGCGGAACCGGATGTCGGAATATATCGAGAAGATCGTGGCATTTGCAGATACGGTTCCAAGTGATAAAGAGCGGCTGAAATATATCCGCAATTCCCTTGCCTTAAAGAAGCTTTTCGGCGTTATCGTAACAGACATGAACCATATCCGGCTTACGCTTTATAAGCGGGAGCGGATCGTGGAGCAGAGCCGTTATCTGAAATACGAGGAGGCGGTAGGAAGTACCGGACAGTCGCAGGGTATTTATATCCAGTTCCTTATTTCCATCATTAATTACATTTCCGGTATGTATGCCGCCGGTCAGGAGAATGAGCGGACAAAGACTGTTTTTATTGACAATCCGTTTGGCGCGGCAAAGGATATTTATATCTGGGAACCGATTTTTGCCCTGCTCAAGGCAAACAAAGTGCAGCTGATCGTACCTGCGCGAGGCGCAACGCCTGCCATAAGCGGCAGATTTGACGTTAATTATGTACTGGGACAGCAGATGACCGGAAAACGGCAGGTGACAGTTGTCGTTCAGTATACCAGTAAGACAAAACAGGAAGAACTGGAATATCACGATCTCGAATATGAGCAGGAAACCTTTGATTTTATCTGACAGAAGGACGAAACCATGCATTTTATAGAAGCAAAGACGATACTTACCCCGCAGAACGGTATGAATCTTTACCGGGGATGTACCAATCATTGTATCTACTGTGAGGCAAGAAACAGATTATATAAGGAGGACCATGCGTTTACGGATGTTTCCGTGAAACAGGACGGCTGTATACTGCTGGAAAATATGCTGAAGCGGAAACGGACGCCCTGCATGATCCAGGTGGGAATGCTGGCGGATCCGTATATGGATTGCGAGGGAGAACTGGGATATATGCGGGACTGCCTCAAGGTGATCGAACGGTATGACTGCGGGATCGTGATCCGGACAAAAAACGCAAACATCCTGCGGGATCTCGATATACTGTCTGCAATTCAGAAAAAGACAAAATGCGTAGTGGTAGTCGGACTGTCTGCAGCAGATGAAGAGCTGAGCCGGAAGCTGGAGCCGGAAGCCTCCGGCGTGGCGGAAAGGATCCGGATCATGAATGCTTTGGAAAAAAACAGGATTCCCTGTATACTATCGATATCCGTTATTCCATTTCTTAACGATACGGAAGAAAATCTTATGGGACTTCTGGATATAGCGAAGGATACGCATGTCTACGGAATCGAGCATAACGATTGTTCCATCGTTCTGAAAAAAGGAAGCAGGGAGTATTTCTTTCAGGAACTGGAGCGCAGGTTCCCGCAAAAGGCTTTGTTATTTGCCCGGCAGTTGGAACAGCAGGAGATTCTTTCCAGTCCGGACCGTAAGAAGCTGCTGGATATTTTGAATGCTTACTGCAGGGAGCATGCGATCGTGATCGATCAGGAAATCCTGAAACGCTACAAACGGACGTATGAGAATAAGACCATGGGCGTTCAGCTTTCATTTTCGAATATTCTTTAATATTGATTGACATTCACAGAATTAACATACTATTATGATAATATCACATTGTATTTTAGAAACTTTATTGACTTATATCTGAAAGGAGCTTAGAATATGGCATTTAAAGACAAATTAACTTCTGTTGTAAAGACGGTCGGAGACAAAACCAGCGACACGATCGAGATCACCAAGTTTAAAACAAAGATCAGCCAGCAGAAATCAGCGATCAAAGAAAATTATGAGAAGATCGGTGAATATATTTATAAACAGTATAAGGAAAACGGCTACTCCAACGACGAGCTGCTCGCGCAGTTTCAGGAGATTGACGAAAGCAAGCGACTGATTCAGGATTATGAAAATGAGATTAAGAGGGTAAAGGTAGAAGATTAACTGACGGAGGATAAAACAGAAATGGATTTTAACGAGCTGAGCTTAAAGATGCACGAGGAACATCATGGAAAGCTGGAGGTTGTATCAAAGGTTCCGATCCGGACAAAAGACGATTTGAGTACCGCGTATACGCCGGGGGTAGCGGAACCCTGCAGAAGAATACGTGATCATAAACCGGACGTCTATAAGTATACCTGTAAGTCCAATCTGGTGGCTGTCGTTTCCGACGGAACCGCGGTTCTTGGTCTGGGAGACATCGGGCCGGAAGCGGCGATTCCGGTCATGGAGGGAAAATCCATTTTGTTTAAGGAATTCGGACAGGTGGACGCCGTTCCGATCTGTCTCGATACCAAAGATACGGAAGAGATCATCGAAACGGTAAAGCGGATAGCGCCTGTGTTCGGCGGTATCAATCTGGAGGATATCTCTGCGCCGCGCTGTTTTGAAATTGAAAGAAGATTGAAAGAAGAACTGGATATTCCGGTTTTCCACGACGACCAGCATGGTACGGCAATCGTGGTATCTGCCGGACTTATTAATGCTTTGCGGTTCGTTGGTAAAAAATTTGAAGATGTGGATGTGGTTATCAACGGTGCCGGTTCTGCCGGAATTTCTATCTGTAAACTGCTGCTTCAGCAGGGTATCGGAAATGTGGTGCTCGTTGACCGGCAGGGAGCGTTATGTCCGGGAGAACCTTGGATGAATGAAGCGCAGGCTGAAATGGCTGAGAAAACAAATAAAAGGAAAGAACGGGGAATTCTTTCCGAGATCATAAAAGGAAAAGATGTATTTATCGGGGTGTCGGCGCCGGGGATCGTAACCGCCGAAATGGTTTCCACCATGGCAGAGGACAGTATCGTATTTGCAATGGCGAATCCGACGCCGGAGATCATGCCGGAGGAAGCAAAGAAGGGCGGCGCCCGCATAGTTGCAACCGGCCGGTCGGATTATCCGAATCAGATCAATAATGTGCTTGTGTTCCCCGGAATTTTCCGCGGTGCGCTGGATGCAAGAGCAACGGATATTACAGAGCCGATGAAGATTGCCGCTGCCCGCGCCATTGCTTCGATCGTATCGGAGGAGGAACTGCGGGAGGATTATATCATTCCGGACGCATTTAATAAAGAAGTGGCGCCTGCCGTCGCAAAAGCGGTTTGCGACGAGGCAGTCCGTTCCGGTATGGTGAAGAAATAAAGAAAAGTTAGGACGGTGAAAGGCAATGAATGATATTGAAAAGCTGACGCGGGTAGAAGCGGAAGTAAACAAGGTCATAAAGGGAAAAGAACAGGTTGTAAACAAAGTGCTTGCCGCAGTGATCGCAGGCGGTCATATTCTGATGGAAGATATTCCCGGTGTCGGCAAGACGACGCTTGCCACCACATTTGCAAAAACACTGTCCTTAGATTATAAAAGAGTCCAGTTTACACCGGATGTTCTGCCGAGTGATATTCTGGGATTTTCCATGTATAACAGCGGAACAAAAGAATTTGAGTTTCGGGAGGGCGCCGTATTCTGCAATCTTTTCCTTGCGGATGAGATCAACCGTACCTCACCGAAGACGCAGTCTGCGCTGCTGGAAGTCATGGAGGAAGGAAACGCTACGGTTGACGGCGTGACAAGAAAACTGCCGGATCCGTTTATCGTAATCGCTACAGAAAACCCATACGGTTCTTCCGGTACCCAGATGCTTCCGGAGTCCCAGTTAGACCGATTCATGGTCTGCTTATCCATGGGGTATCCTGCTCATAGCGACGCTGTGGAGATCCTGAAAGGAAACGCCTTAAATCCTTTGCAGCATGTTCAGCCGGTCATCACATTGGAAGAACTGCGGGAACTCAGGGAAAAGTCCAACAACCTGTTTGTACGGGACGAAATTTTTGAATATATCGTAAATCTGGTGGAAGAGACCAGACGAAATGAAATGTTTTCCATGGGCGCCAGTCCGAGAGGCACGATAGCGCTTCTCAGAATGGCAAAGGCATGTGCCGTGATCCAGAATCGGGATTATGTGATCGCAGAAGATGTCCAGAGCGTTGTACCGGATGTACTGGGACACCGTGTAAAACTCGGTCAGAAGGCAAGGGCGCAGGGCATGAATATGCAGGCGGCGTTAAGAAATCTGATCGTAACCGTGAAAGCGCCGAGAAATTAAAAACGCCCGTTAGTGGGGGTGACAGTTTTGAAGAATGTAATACATTTCGGAAGAATCATCATTTATGGAATATTGTTTGCAATCACCGTAAGTCTGTACGGTTTTTTACATAGTCATCTGCTTCTTATGATCATGACGCTCATGGCGGCTGCGCCGGTGCTGTCCGTATTGCTGGCGTTTTATCTCAGGAACAAGCTGTCTGTCAGGATTCTGGCGCCGGAATCAGACGTATTGCGGCACAGCGTAAGTTACGTTTCGCTTGTCGTGCAGAATCCTTCTTATATTATGTCATTGGACGTCAAATTAAAGCTCCATGTGCAAAATCTGTTTTATCATACAGAAAATTCAATCCTTGTTTCCCTGCCTACCCGTATGCATGGAGATTCTGAAA
Source organism: uncultured Lachnospiraceae bacterium (assembly GCA_947631605.1). GTDB lineage: Bacteria > Bacillota > Clostridia > Lachnospirales > Lachnospiraceae > CANRMC01. Next base: position 12,506 of record CANRMC010000009.1, on the reverse strand, counting down.
CCATGCTTCCGATGCGGCTTACTATGAACGGAGCGGTACAGTATACGGTGGAGGATCTGCGGGTGCTGGATCTGCTGGGATTTGTGGAACTGAAGAAAAAGGTCAATCTGTCCGCTGAGGTAAATGTACTGCCGGAAAGAAACAGGAAAGAGCAGGGAAGCCTTTCCGATTTTTCGGGCGGATTTACGGAAACGGAAGAAAATAATAAACGGGGAAATGATTTCTCCGACGTGAATGATGTAAGGGAATATATTCCGGGGGACCGCCTGATGAGTATTCATTGGAAGCTGTCGGCAAAACGGGATATCCTTATGGTGAAAGACCGTGTCAGTATGTCCGATCAGCAGATGGTTATTCTGACGGAGCTTGCGGGGAGTATTGAGGAGGTTGACGATACGATCAGCCTGACCTATCATTTATGTCGTTCCCTGATCGAAGAAAAGATTTTTGTAAGGCTTCTGTGGTGGAGTGAAGGGCGGTCTGAATTTGCAGATAACCGTCTTTTCAGCATTGATGATCTAAAGGACGCTTTTTCCAGAATGTATTATGATACAATCTATGCAGATCCGGAAAAAACCGTTGCCTATATGCGTAGCATTAAACCGGAACTAAAGGCATATGTCCATGTGTGCCAGAAGGAGGGGAAAGCGGATGCCGTCATTGTGGAACAGGAATAAAAAGAAGGTTTCCGGCATTGCGCTGTGTCCGGGAATCTCTATTGATGAGAGTTTTTATGAAATGAAGGAAAAGCGCCTCAAGACGCTTTTTATGAAAGGCGTTATTGTATATCTTCTTTCCATGGGGAGCATTGGCTGTTATCTCTCCGCCATGGACTGCGAGTTTTCTGCGATCACGTTAAATATTATCCTTTTTTTCAGTGCGATCGGTTGTGCATATCTTTATTATAACCGTATCGTGGAAAATGTGGGATATCTGTTTCTTTTTGCAGCCTTTTTCGGTGCGGCAATACTCTTCCGGGACTATATCAACAGTGGATTTTACGCTGTCGTGAATGATACGCTGGAGGAAGCGGCGATCTATCTGGACATGGAAGGTATGCAGCAGTACAATGAGCGGATTTCAAACCGGTATCTGGCAGTCACAATTGCCATGTGTTTTATCGGGATCGTAACAAATATTCTGCTGAATGTATATATTTCCAGAAGAATGCAGTATATTGTTGCGATCGTTGTGGTTATGACTGTCAATCTGGTTCCCCTTTATTTTGAACATGAGCCGGATACGATCTATTCTTTAATGCTTCTTACGGGAATTACACTCACCTATATTATGAAGTCCGGGCAGCATTATAAGGTGCATACTACCGATCAGGCGTTTGAAACGGATAAAAAGAATAACCTGAAATATGTTTACAATATAAGATCCGTCCGCCAGACGCTGCTTTTGGGCGTGATCTATGTGATCCTCTGCGTCAGTGTGATGAGTCTTGCATTTCCGAAAGATACGTATGACGGCTCTTTTCCGGATAACAAATATAAAATGGCGACCATGGAAACGGCGGCGAATCTGTTTGCGCTGGGGCTTGCAGGATTATTTAATTTTTATCCGAATACCGGAGGGCTGAACGGCGGTACATTGGGCGGCGTGTCTTCCATTCATCTGGATTACAATACGGATCTTACGCTTCATGTGACGCCGTATAGTTATGAACCGATTTATCTGAAGAGTTTTACCGGTGCGGTTTATCTGCCGTATACGAATAAATGGTTGAGCCTTTCGGAGGAAGATGAAAAGAATAATGCATATGAAGAGGATTTTCTGGAAGATGCATACGAAAAACATGAGAAGTATACGGCAAAAGGATATATGGAAGTTTTGAATGTGGAAGCTCCGAATGCGATATATCTGCCATATTATTCACCGGATCATATTAAAACGGTTTATTATGGTTCGAGAGCGACCTATGAATATTATCCGAGATTTGCCGCAAATACGGAAGAAGTGCCGGCGCATGATATTCCGGAACAGTATCTGGATATACCGGAAGAAAACTTCTCCGTAATCAGAAATTTCTGTCGGGAAGCAGGATTTTCCGGAACGGATGATGAGATCATCGAACAGGTGGCTGCATACTATCAGGAAAATATACCATATACGATCCGTCCGGGAGCGACGCCGAGACGGGAAGATTTTATCAACTATTTCCTCTCGGAGAATAAAAAAGGGTACTGCGCGCATTTTGCAAGCGCCGCAACGCTTATTTTCCGGTATATGGGGATTCCTGCCAGATATGTAGAAGGATATGCCGTTTCTTACAATCAGATCGTAGACGGTGAACTGTTGAATGAGGATTATGGCGATTATTATGACGGTTATTCCGAACTGGGAAAAACCGGTCTGGTTGAAGTGAATATAACAGATGCGGACGCCCATGCGTGGGTGGAGGTTTATGACGACAGATACGGCTGGGTAGTCGTGGATCCGACGCCGGCGGCCGGTGAAGAAGATACGGTAGATTTCTGGAGTGCATTTCAAGATTTTTTTGATGATGGTGATACCGACAATGCAGAAGATGATGATCAGGGCGTTGGTGGGCTCCGGATCGGTGATGATGTGATGCGGATTGTTGCAATCGCAGTACTCTCCGTATTTTTCATCGCTCTGCTTATCCTTGGAATCTGGGTTCTGGTTCCACGGATCCGATATGCAATCGCATATCACCGCGCCGGAATAAATGACCGTCTGGTTATGCAGTATAACCGCTATTTACGAAAGGTGCGAAAGAGTGAAAAGCCGCTTCAGGATAAGATGAATTATCGGGAGCAGATCGAATATCTGACGGAACAGGGAATGATTTCCATGACAGAAGAAGAGAAAGAAAAATTTATCGATACATTACAGGAAGCAGGATTTTCAGACAGGGAGATCGCGGAAGCGGATTACGCACAGGCGGTTGAATACCTGAAGCAAAAAGAAGCAAAAGATAGACAGAAGGCTCGGAATAAAAGAAAGGATTAAGCTATGAAAATCGTTATTTTAGACGGAACTATCATCGGAGAGACGGAAAAAGACTGGGAGAGGTTTCGGGATTTCGGAGAACTTTCGGCGTATGATATCACGCCGGATGAAAAAACCGTAGAACGTATCGGAGATGCGGAGCTGGTTATCGTCGATAAGACGAATATTACCGAAGAAGTTCTTCAGGCATGTCCGAATATAAAATTTATCGGCGTTCTTGCCACCGGATATAATATCGTAGATACGGAAGCAGCCGCAAGGCGCGGAATCCCGGTTGCAAATGTGCCGAATTACAGTACGGATATTGTAGCGCAGGCAACGATCGCCCTGATTCTGGAAATTGTGAATAAAGTAGGGATTCATAACGAATCCGTTCATCGGGGAGACTGGTGCCACAGTAAATATTTCTGTTACACACTGGGGCAGGTGCATGAACTAAAGGGAAAGACGATAGGTATTATAGGATTTGGAAATATCGGCAGGGCAGTGGGCAGGATCGCGGAAGCCTTCGGTATGAAAGTTCTTGCTTACAGCAGAACGAAACATCCGGAATATGAATCGGAGAACTGCCGGTATACGGATCTGGATACTCTGCTCATGAATTCGGATATTGTGTCCGTTCATTGCCCGCTCTTTCCGGAAACAAAGGAAATCATCAATCGAAGCTCTATCGCAAAGATGAAGGACGGGGCAATCCTCATCAATACGTCCAGAGGCCCGTGTATCGCAGAACAGGATGTGGCGGACGCTCTGAAATCCGGCAAGCTTTTGGCAGCAGGGCTCGACGTTATGAGTGAAGAACCGATGAAGCCGGATAACCCGCTTCTTACGGCTCCGAATTGTATCATTACGCCCCATATTGCATGGGCTTCCGAGGAAGCGATCCAAAGAATACGGGACATTACCTATGAGAATGTCAGGGCGTTCCTGAATGATGAGAGCAAAAATATTGTAAACGGATTATAATGGAGCCTGAAAGGGAGAAAGATTATGTCATATGTAGAATATGAAAAAGCGGAAAAACTGGGACAGAAAGCTTACCGGACGGCAGTGCAGAAAGGACAGCACCCGTATCTGCCGGTTTTGGATGAAATTCTTTCCGTTGTAGATATCAAAGGCGAAGTGAATCTGGGACTGATCCAGGTTCCGCTGGATCGGGTGGTCGGAACCAGCACTCTGGGACGCACCTATGCCTTTGCCAATAATTTTATGCCGATATTGGATGCAAAATCCGAGTTTGGCAGCAAATGGTCCACCCTCTGCGACGCGCATATGGAAGAGGGGATACGGGAACCGATTAAAGTCTATGAGTATCTGAATTATTATTATGTCATCGAAGGAAACAAGCGGGTAAGCGTGCTTAAATATTTTGACGCCGTAACCGTACCTGCCTATGTTACCCGAAAAGTACCGAAGCTTACGGACAATCCGGAAATCCGGCTTTATTATGAGTTTATGGATTTCAACAAGATAACGGGGATTAATTTTATCTGGGTATCCGGGGAGGGAGGCTTCCGGCATATTCTGGAGCTCACCGGCACGGCGGATAAAGAGGCGTGGGATGAAGATGAGATAAAAGATTTCACGTCGGTTTACCACCTTTTTTCGGGCGCCTATGAGGATAAGGGCGGAAAGAAACTGGAAAATCTTACCACAGGAGACGCGCTCATCATTTTTCTTGAAATATACGGATACGACGCCGCAAAGGAAATGAATTACGAGGATTTTAAGGAAAACATTGTCAAGATCTTTCAGGAGTTTTCGCTGAAACGGGAGGAAAGTACGGTAGACATCAGTATGGATGTACCGGACGTGGCAAGCAAAAAATCCCTGCTGGGACATATATTAAATTCCGAGCCGACAGCCTCGAAACCGTTAAATATCGCATTTATTTATGATAAAGATCCGTCTGTCTCCGACTGGCTGTACGGACATGAACTGGGACGGAATCATTTAAAAGAAGTATTCGGGGAGAAGATAACTTCTCTGAAAGTTACCATATCGGATACCGGACAGGAAGCTGTGGACGCGATGGAAGACCTGATCCAGAATGAAGGTACGGAAGTTATATTTACGACCACATCGAAACTGATCTCCGCGAGCCTGAAGATCGCGGTCAAATACCCAAATGTGAAAGTACTAAACTGTTCGCTCAACACTTCCCATAAATATATACGGACGTATTATGCGCGGCTTTATGAAGCGAAGTTTTTGTGCGGCATGATCGCGGGGGCGCTTACGGAAACGAATGAGATCGGCTATCTGGCGGATTATCCGATCTTCGGTGTGACAGCGAATATCAACGCATTTGCGCTTGGAGCGAAGCTGGTGAATCCGAGAGCCAAAGTACATCTTCGCTGGACTACGCTGGAAGGAAGTATGAGCAGAGAAGAAATCTATCAGGATTTCTTCGGACATCAGATCGATTATATCTCCGATCAGGATATGATCACGCCGCAGAACGCTTCCCGTATGTTCGGCATTTATAAACTGACGGATGGGGAGCCGGTGAATCTGGCTATGCCGGCTTATAACTGGGGTGTGTTATATGAGAAGATTATCCGGATCATCATAAACGGCGGCTGGAAGCAGACGGATTCCGAAGCCGGAAAGGCGATCAACTATTGGTGGGGGCTTTCCGCCGGCGTTATAGAATTTATTTTGTCCGGAAAAGTTCCGTACAGTACGGCAAGGCTGGTATCTTTGATAAAACAGCAGATTGTGGACGAGACGTTTTCGCCGTTCGAAGGAGAGATCTACGACCAGAACGGGGAACTGAAAAATCCGGATGGGGAACGAATGCAGTCCGAGGAGATTATGAAAATGGACTGGCTTGTGGATAATGTGATCGGAACGATTCCGGTTATTGATGAATTGGAGGAGGAAGCAAGGCCGATCGTGGAACTGAAAGGCGTGCGGAAAGACGAAGATGAGAATACTGGCGCTCGCGGATGAGGAATCAAAGTATCTGTGGGATTATTATGAAAAAAGTAAATTAGAGAATATCGACCTGATCTTGTCGTGCGGGGATCTGGCGCCCCAGTATCTTTCCTTTCTTGCAACCTTTGCCAAAGCGCCGGTACTCTATGTGCATGGGAATCATGACGGCTGCTACAAAGATACGCCTCCGGAGGGCTGTGTCTGTATTGACGACATGGTATATGAATATCAGGGGATCCGGATCCTGGGACTGGGAGGCTGCCAATGCTACAACTTCGGCGATTTCCAGTATACGGAAAAAGAGATGCAGACGCGCTACCGGAAACTGAAATTTAAGATCCGGCGAAAAAAAGGAATCGATATCCTGCTTACCCATGCGCCGGCATATCAGATGAATGACGGCGAAGACCTGCCGCACAGGGGCTTCCAATGTTTTACAAAAATATTGGAGGAGCAAACCCCAAAACTTTTTATTCATGGGCATGTGCATAAAACATACAGTTGGAATTTTAAGCGGGAAACCATGTATAACGATACGAAAGTTGTGAACGCGTATGAGCGGCATATCATCGAATTGTAAATAAACAAATTGTGTTGTATACTGAAACTGTACGAAGTATTCCGACATAAGGTATCAAAAATAAATACGGATGAGAAGGAGTAACAGGAGATGAAAAAGTATCCAAACATCAATAAATATTTTAACCGGACGCCAAAGGGTTATTTGATCGCTTTACTGGTATTTCATATTTTAAGCGGAGGCGCGATCTTTTTATGTATGCCGGTATCGGAGGTCGGCTGGGGCTATAAGCTGGGATATCTGGGCTATGTGATCCTGGTTGCCCTTTTGATCTTTCATTTTTACAGGAACGTGGTAACTCTGGCAAAGGCCAGAATGGGAAAACATTTAAAACAGTATTATGGCCTGGAGAAAGAAGCGTTGGTGGCAGAGATCGATGCTATCGAAGAAGAAGTGGGAAGACCTCTCTATGCGGATGTCTCAGATAAGCATAAATACAACGCCTTTTTTATCACCGACCATTGGATCGTCGGAACTGACGGCGTGAACCTGTTGAGAGCCAATGCATGTAAAAGAGAAGATATTGTCAGGTATGATATGGGCAGTATGCAAAAAATCCGGAAGGGAGCTGCCTATGTTTACTATATTTTGGTGATAACGGATAAAAATAATTACACTTACAAATTCTGGCTCAGAAGCGGAGAAAAACTGGAAGAAGCATATGCAAAATTAAACAGCCTTTCAGCTGTACGATAAAATATTATTTGAAAAGGAGAAGAGCATGGAACGGTATTTTGGGGAAAACACACCGAAGCTTGGATTTGGACTGATGCGCCTGCCAAAGCTTCCAAACGGAAAAATTGATGTTGAGCAGACAAAAGTCATGGTAGATATGTTTATGGACGCCGGACTTACATACTTTGACACTGCGTATGTTTATGACGGGGGCGAATCGGAAAAAGCCGCAAAAGAGGCTCTTGTGGACCGTTATCCGCGGGAAAGTTACACGTTATGCACAAAATTATGCGCGTGGATGGGTGCAAGAAATGCGGACGAGGCTAAGCAGCAGTTTTACACAAGTCTTAAACGGACCGGCGCCGGATATTTCGATTATTATCTGCTTCATGCCCTGCAAAGGAGTAATTATAAGGTATATGACGAGTATCATATCTGGGATTTTGTAAAGGAACAGAAGGAAAAAGGACTGATCCGCTATTACGGTTTCTCGTTTCATGCCGATCCGGAACTTCTGGAAGAACTGCTGAACGATCATCCGGATGTGGATTTTGTTCAGCTTCAGATCAATTATGCGGACTGGGAAAATCCGGGAGTTGCCTCCCGTAAATGCTGGGAGATTGCCCGAAAGCATGGAAAATCCATTACGATCATGGAACCGGTGAAGGGCGGCGCGCTGGCAGATCCTGTGCCGGAAGTACAGAAGATCCTGAAAGAAGCAGATCCAAAGGCGTCAATGGCTTCATGGGCGATCCGGTATGCCGCCTCTTTGGACGGCATCATCACAGTGCTTTCCGGAATGTCCAATATTGAGCAGATGAAGGATAACCTTTCTTATATGAAAGATTTTAAGCCGCTGGACGAGGCAGAACAGAAGGTGATCCGCAGGGCGCAGGCAGCCTTGAACAAAGATCGCTCCATTCCATGCACAGCCTGTCATTACTGTACGGATGGCTGTCCGATGAATATTCCGATCCCGGAGATATTTCATGTGATGAATCATCAGAGAGGAAACGAAGCCTTCCGGGGCGTTCGGGAATATACGATTGCCACAGAGGGCAGAGGGAAAGCCTCCGACTGTATCGCCTGCGGCCAGTGTGTAAATGCCTGCCCGCAGCAGATCGACGTGATCGCGGGACTGAAGGATTGTGCAGCGCTGTTTGAAGACTAGCGAAAAGAATAAGCGTCCTTTTTGATTAAATTATACGTCGGCACGGATAATGGTTTTATCTTTATGATAAGCAGACGGAATCTTGCCCGCGGTAATAATGCATGCCTGCTCAAAATCGGCAAAACTGACCGGAGCTGTCAGATCGAATTTTGCATGATCACATAATACATATGGTGAAAGAGTGTGTTGTAAAGCGCACTCTTTTATTTTTGCTTCTTCCGGATCCGGCGTTGTAAAGCCGTCTGTATGGTTTACGGCGTTTGTTCCGAAAAAACCGATGGAAAAATGATATTTCATCAGCGCTTCATAGCAGTCGCCGCCTACCAGGGCTTCCGTCATGGATTTCAAGCGTCCGCCGGTCAGATATACCTGGTATCCTTTGGAAGCGAGTTTTCTTGCATGGACGACAGCGTTGGTAATAAAAGATACATTCGGATTTTCCAGATAATCGATCAAATAGGAGGTTGTAGTTCCGGCGTCTAAATAGACAAGGTCGTTTGACTGGATGAGAGACGCGGCGTATTGTGCGATCGCGCGTTTTTCCTCTACATTTTTTCCTTCCCGCTCGGATATATTGTAATCGTAAGCAATCTGTTTCTGGATGGAAACAGCGCCGCCATGAACTTTGGATATCAACCCCTTTGTACTCATTTCCGAAAGGTCGCGCCGGATCGTTGCTTCAGAGGAGTCGAATTTCTCCAGAAGTTCCGTTGTAGTGACCGCACGATTGGCATTGATATACTCTAAGATCAGAGCTTTTCTTTCCTCAGGTAACATACAAAATCCTCCTTCTATGACTGAAAATGATTATTTATGATTGAATTATAGGAATATTTCATGCAATTGTCAAATATATATGAAAAAAAGATGAAAAAATATGACGAAAAATGATTGGAAATGATTGACAATGATTATTAATGATGTTATACTTGCATTATCCAATTAAGGAAAACTCGGAAAATAATAAAGGAGGAATCAATATGAAGAGTTTTAATTACGTGATCAAAGACGAGGTGGGTATTCATGCAAGACCGGCTTCGGAACTGGTGAAGGAAGCAAAGAAGTACGCAAGCGTCATAACGATTGCAAAAGGCGACAAGTCGGCAGCGGCTACAAAATTGATGGCAGTTATGAGCCTTGGCGTAAAATGCGGTGAAGAGATTACCGTTACCGTTGAGGGCGAAGATGAAGAAACGGCTTTTTATGGCATAAAAACATTTATGGAAACTACGATGTAGTTTAAATTCTGTACCAGGGGGATTATTTATGGAAAAATATTCTGGAAAATCCGTTTATAAAGGTGTTGCTTTGGGCAGAGTCATGGTTTTAGCCAAAACAGATGACAGCGTGAAACGTACAAGGGTTGCGGATCCGGAAGCAGAGTTTGCCAGATTTGAAGCTGCTTGTGATACGGCAAAGGAACAATTACAGAAGCTGTACGAAAAGGCTGTGGCAGAAGTAGGAGAAGCCAGCGCCGCAATCTTTGAGGTGCATCAGATGATGCTGGAAGATGAGGATTACATAGAATCGGTGCAGGGGATCATCACCGGAGAAGGCGTGAATGCTGAATATGCAGTCGCAGTCACCAGTGATAATTTTTCAGAGATATTTGCCAGCATGGATGATGATTATATGAAAGCCAGAGCCGCAGACGTCAAGGATATTTCCAACAGGCTTGTCCGGATTTTGTCGGGTACGGATACCGGTACAGGCATGACGGATGAACCGGTCATTATCGTGGCAGACGATCTGACGCCGAGTGAAACCGTACAGATGGATAAGGATAAGATCCTTGCGTTTGTAACCATTCATGGCTCGACCAATTCCCATACGGCAATCCTTGCGCGTATGATGAATATACCGGCAATCATTGGCGCACCTTTCGAACTTGAGAGTATTGAAAATAACTGTATGGCAATTGTGGATGGTATCAAGGGAGAAGTGATCTTTGATCCGGATGAAAAAGCCGTACAGGAAGCAAAAACAAAAATTGCAAAGGAAGAAGAAAAGCACAAACTGCTCTTAGAACTCAAGGGAAAAGAAACAAAGACGAAAAGCGGAAAGGAAATCAAATTATATGCCAATATCGGAAATGTCAGCGACCTTGCCTATGTTCTGGAAAATGATGCAGGCGGCATCGGATTGATGCGGAGCGAGTTCCTGTATCTTGGAAGAGAGGATTTTCCGACCGAAGAAGAACAGTTCCAGGCATATAAAAAGGTGCTCCAGACAATGGCAGGAAAAAAAGTCATTATCCGGACGCTGGATATTGGAGCTGACAAAAAAGCGGATTACTTTAATCTTGGCGAGGAAGACAATCCGGCTCTTGGCTATCGTGCGATCCGTATCTGCCTGACGCAGACGGAGATTTTCAAAACACAGCTTCGGGCGCTGCTCCGGGCTTCCAATTACGGAAATCTGTCAATCATGTATCCGATGATCATTTCCGTGGAGGAAGTGAAAAAGATTTATGAGATCGTGAATGAAGTGAAGCAGGAGCTGGATGAAAAAAAGATCCCATATAAAGATGTGGAACAGGGGATTATGATCGAAACGCCGGCGTCGGTCATGATCAGCGACGAACTTGCGAAATATGTGGACTTCTTCAGTGTGGGAACCAATGATCTGACACAGTATACGCTGGCAATCGACAGACAGAATGAAAAACTGGACGCCTTTTATAATCCGCATCACGAGGCAATCCTTCGGATGCTCCGGATTGCTGCCGACAATGCGCACAAAGAAGGAAAGTGGATCGGAATCTGCGGAGAACTTGGCGCGGATCCGGAGCTGACAGAAACGTTTGCGGAAATGGGAATCGATGAATTGTCCGTGTCTCCTTCCATGGTATTGCCGCTTCGGAAGATTATCAGAGACATTCCATAGTTTGAAAGGAGGAACAGACATGATCTATACAGTGACATTTAATCCTTCCTTGGACTATATTGTGGGCGTTGATTCCTTTCAGACGGGCAGGGTGAACAGAACCTGCGAAGAAGCGATCTTTCCGGGCGGCAAAGGCATTAATGTTTCCATCGTTCTTAAAAATCTTGGCATGGAAAGTGTACCAATGGGATTTATCGCCGGATTTACCGGAGAAGAAATCCGCCGTCTTCTTCTTGAATATGATATTGATGGAGGTTTCGTTCACGTAAAGGAGGGAATATCCAGAATAAACGTAAAACTCCGTTCTTTGGCAGAAACGGAAAACAAAGAGAAGAAGGTAACGGAGGAAACCGAGATCAACGGTCAGGGACCGGTGATCAGCGAACAGGAATTAGAAACTTTTTATCAGCAGTTAGACCAACTGAAAAAAGGTGATGTATTAGTACTTGCAGGCAGTATTCCTGCGGTACTCCCGTCTACTTTGTATCGGGATATAATGGCAAGGCTGGAGAAAAAAGAGGTTCTGATAGCCGTTGACGCTACAAAAGATCTGCTTGTAAATGTATTGCAGTATCACCCGTTTCTGATCAAACCGAATAATTATGAACTGGGTGAAATATTCGGGGTTGATATCAGGGATAAGGACGAAGTGATCACATACGCCGGAAAACTTCAGGAAATGGGTGCGAGAAATGTCCTTGTTTCCATGGCAGGGGATGGAGCTGTTCTGGCTGCGGAAGACGGTTCTTTTTATAAGACAGAAGCGCCGAAAGGAAAAGTCCGGAATTCGGTTGGAGCAGGTGATTCCATGGTAGCCGGATTTATTTACGGATATCTTACGGAAAAAAGCTATGAAAAAGCATTTTACTATGGCGTATGTACGGGAAGCGCCAGCGCCTTTTCGGAAAAACTTGCAACAAAACCGGAAGTAGAAGCGTTACTGAAAAATATTCAATCTTAATTTAAAGGAGGCAGCTTATGAAAATTACGGATTTATTGAGTGCAAAAGCCATCAATCTTCATGTGTCCGCCAGCAGTAAGGAAGATGTACTGAAGCAGGCGGTGGACCTGATGGCAAAGCAGGGAAATATTACAGATAAGGAACAGTATCTTCAGGCAGTATTTGCCAGAGAAGAAGAAAGTACAACGGGCGTAGGTGAAGGAATCGCGATTCCGCATGGAAGATGTGAAGGCGTAAGCAAACCGGGACTTATCGCCATGGTAATTCCGGATGGCGTCGATTATCAGGCATTAGATGACGAACCGGTCAACCTT
>CANRMC010000008.1 GCA_947631605.1 uncultured Lachnospiraceae bacterium | reverse complement strand
AAAACTGCCACCAAACCTAAATCTGATGGCAGAGAATTTTTATTTTTTTGATTGTCTACTTGACGGGGAGCGGTTCATTATATCTTAGCCAATATGGAAAAATACATCTTCCATATAGACGAAGAAATAAGCAAGAACATGTGGAGTTCTATTATAGCAATAACACTAAATGTTTTAGTGTTGGTTTTAACTTTTCTGAGGAAGAAATTTCTGAATATGAAAGAGCAGGAGCATTACTTGAGATTCGAGATAACCGTAACTCTTTACCATTCTTTAATACACAAATAGATCATTCGATATTTTCAGCTGGAATATCAGAACGATTTATTTTAGATAAAAAAGCAATACCTTTTTATATCTCTAATACTCTAAATAACAAAAAGCATGAATACTATGTGTTCAATTATGATGCGCCCTCTTTTTTTAAGATTTTGAGCAGTAATCCTGATGATGAAGATTTTAATGCTAAACTAATAAGAAGTAGAACTATTTATATTGGGGTCAAGTACTTTATCGCATGGCTTGGCAGAAATACTGCACAAATCAAATTAAAAAATCTTTCGGACGTCCTTATTGAAAAAGAAATTCAATTTGAGCCGTTCGAGAGAACAACAACTGTATGGGGAATGGTTGTATCTTTTAAGAGTAAGAATGCGAAGTTAGACAGTATTCTTAATGAATGGGGATATGACTTGGTTCTTTCTGAAAGCGTTTCATTGCTATGGCCTCCAGCATATGAAAAAGGAGAAAAACTTGCAGTTTCTTCATCAGAGCTATATTTGTATTCCTCCTTTACATTTCAGGGACTTGGAAATATAAACACACCAGATAAGTACATCAGTAAAATCTCAGACAATATAACTAAAGTTTCTTTGCATGATGCAATTCACATTTTTAAGAAGAATGCTGAACTTGAAATATTTAAAGAACCGTTATCACCGACAATTCAAACTTTAGAAGTAAAAGTGGAAGAAACTGATTCATTTTGCGTTCCGGATACGAATACATTCTTTCTATATTCTGAATTAGGCGCAAACAAGCTTACTGAAGGGCAGAAAGTTTTTTTGACCCCAGATACCTTTGTTGTTGAATTTTTCGGAAATACTATGACACGAATCATTCGTTTTCCCGAATCAGTGGAACCAACGATTGAAGAGAAGTTTTTTGAAATTATTTCAAATTTTTGGATTACTAAAGAGTATCAAGAGATATCGTCAGTTTCATTGCCACAAACTCTCAGTAACTATTTAGATTATTGTAAATGCACAAAACGTATTAACGTTGCAGTTGAAAAACTAATAACAGGTAAAAAAAATGAGTGATTTTTCAGTTTTAACTAATGAAGAATACAGCCGTATTTGTGCTGCTATTCCTCATGGAACAATAATAGAGTATTTCAAAAAGAACCCAAAGGAGTTTTTTAAAATTCGCCCGAGATTTCGTGCAACCGCACTAAAAATGGAGACCACTGTAAAATTGATGGTCAAATTTAGACAAAACAGTTTTATTTCATCATTCGTCGAACACATTGTCAACGAATGGTTGGTTGAGATTTCTGAAGCAATTTCAGATTATCAAAAAGATGGCGAAACTGAGATTTCATCTTACATACGAGCACTTTCTCAGTCGTTTTTTGTGAATAATATATCGGCGTATTTCAAGTTGTCAGAAAAAGAATTCTCCGATGAAGATATTGTCCTAATTCAAAACATAATTAGTCTATTGAATGATTACGATGAAAAATTACAGAAAATCGAAGATGAACTAGAAAAAACCTTGCAAGAATTAAATGAATACAAAAGCGCAAGTAAATCGGCGATTGCCAAAAGCACACGCCGATTAGATGAGGCTACTTCTCAAATAAAGAAACTTAACGAAAAAAATGATGAACTAAAAAAAATCGACTCTCTTTATAAGGATGCGCAATGCAATCTCGACAAGTACAGAAGCGACGTAGAAGAATTAAAAAAGCACAATGCTTCTCTGAATGAGAAACTGACGGCTTTACAAGACGAAATCTGTGAGATTATAAAAGAAAAAAATGAATTAGAGATTTCACTACGAAGGAAGCTAATGGAAGAGCATAAAAAAGAGTTGCTTCCTAAAGTTTTTACGCACCCGTTACATCCTATTGATATGAACGAATTTATAGATTATCTGCAGTATAATCTTGAAAGTATAGGCATTAAAAATGAACCTGATATCCCGACAAGAGACATTCTGTCTCATTATCTTTCAGATATCTTGTTTCAAGGAAGACCAATTGTATGCGATAGAGCAATTTCTATGACGCTGGTGAGTTGTGTTGCCAATGCGCTTATAGGTACGCCGGATGTTAGCCGTATTTCTTTCACATCTGATATAACCGAAAGGACTTTGCGAGACTTATTAGAAACCAGTAAAAGGATTGTTGTTATTGACAATTTTTTGGGAAATTTCAATGATACCATTTTACTGACAATAACCGATGACTATAAAAACAAAATTATCTTTCTAACTTATAGTTATAGTAAGACACTGAAATATTTATCTGAAGATCTAAACGCATACTGTAACTTTATCGGGGCAATTAAAGTAATGGAGTTATTTATCAAATCATTTCCAGATGAAGACCCGTCAACAATTGAAGAAGAAGAGTATGAACCGGAATGTAAGTATTACTCAAATCGCTATGAAACGATACTGATACGCATTCTGAAAGAACTCAATTATTGCGAAAAGGTGATAAACGTTAAGGCTATTAATGTTTCCGACGAGCGAAAACTGTGTGAATTACTTGTGTTCGATATTATTCCTTATTGTTTTGAAGTACGTTTAATTAACCCTTTGAATTACTCACGCACACTGCAAAACTATATCAAAAAGAGTTGCTATTCAAAACTTCTTGAAAGGTGGTTGAATGTATGAACAAGCTATTAGAAGCAATGGCTTCTGATATGAATATTTGTAGCTACACTAACGAGTCTGATGCATCATTTAAATATCGTTTGATTTTTTCTGCACTTGGACAATGGTGTTTGAGATCGGCCGCTTCTCCCGGTAACAACATAACAAAAAACTCGCAAACACTTATGCTTAATAATCTTCTTGAGAAATATGTTGCTTTGTTTCCAGAAATTGCATCAATGTTTAAAACTGAAACGGTTTCAATATCGTTTTTTATCCGGAGAGTTTATGAGGAAATTGGATATCTTTTTACAGATAATAATAACAAAAACTATGTTGCCAATTTGGGAAAAAGCATTGAATTAGATGGTGGGGCGTTATATTTTGGGACTTTTGAGCCTGCATCAATTTCCGGAATGGGTGTCATTACAGATTATTATGCACCTAATTCAATCGAATGGAGAGATGTTTTAATTAGAGATAGACTAACATGGGAGCAGTTTATTGATCATCAGTACGATATCGTTCTCTTTGATAATAGGGATATCTCTGCTGACGAGTTGCAATTCTTCAATCCTTTATCTTGCTATAGTCCATCATATTCCTGGGAAGATCGAATGACAACAGATAGAACGATTGCTCGTAAAACACCTAAAGGTCCATTCTATAAGGTCATGAATAGTAATGATGAACTTGTGTTTTGTGAAGAACCGCAAAACATAAATCCGTATGAGTTGACTTCATTTGAATATAGACGATTGTATTTCGCACTAAAGAAAGCTTATGGTAATCCTCTTAACGCAAGAATCAAGACGCTTGATAATGAATATTCTGAATTGTCAATTGAAGGGTATTTGCCAAACCGAGAATATTTTTTATTATTGTTGTGTGCGTGGCCTTATGAGAGGGTCTTTAATAAGAATAAATTCATTATCAAAAACCAAGCGATTGCTCTTATTCAGGATGTTTTAAGCAATCTTGCAATTGAAATAAAGGGAGAATAATTATGTTACATAATGGTGTACAACAGTATTATGAAGCTATTCGAGGACGATTGGCAAATTATATTAAATCTGACTATCTTGCAAATAGTGAAACATTGCTTCTCTATGCTGATGATCTTCTCGGTAAGCAGTGTGGAGATAGCACTAATATTGCGCGTGAGCCTTATATTGAAACATCTGCATCTTATAAGAAATTGAAAAATGGTATCGCTGAATCTACATACATTCCTGATCATATTAAACAATTTTTTGAGAAGCTTATTAGTGATAAGCTTGGAGTTTTTGCTGACCCATTTGAACATCAGGTGTTTGCGCTTGAACATTTTATTTCTGGTAAAGATTTGTTTGTTTCTACTGGAACAGGTTCGGGTAAAACAGAGTGCTTCCTGTGGCCTATAATTTCTAAAATCGTTGACGAGGCAATAATTCGCCCGGTCTCTTTTAAAATGAACGCTGTCAGAACACTTATTATTTATCCAATGAATGCATTGGTTTCAGATCAGTTGGGAAGGTTTCGCAATATTCTTGGTAGCGAAAAGTTTAAGAATCATTTTATCGATGCATCACATGCAGATAGACTTCCTCATTTTGGTATGTATACTGGAAGGACTCCGTACGCTGGAGATGCTAAGCCTTCAAGTAGCAAAGAACTGGCTACAACCTTTAGAAATAGCTATCTCGTTGACTCTAACGCACCCAAAGATAAGCAACATGAACAAGAAGATAATATAAAGGGATTAAAAAAAATTAACAGATATCCCGCAAAAGGAGGTTCAGATGGACTTGAAGCTTTTATCAATAATTTGGAAGAGAATAATCACCATCCATCTAAGTTCGACCCGGAATTGATTACAAGATTTGAAATGCAAAATTGTCCACCGGACATACTAGTTACTAACTATTCCATGCTAGAATACATGCTTATGCGTCAAAGAGAGTCTGGAATTTGGGAGAACACAAAAGCATGGTTAAATGATTCAACAAATAATAAACTCCTTATAGTTCTAGATGAAGCTCATATGTATAGAGGTTCAGCCGGTGGAGAAATAGCGTTACTCCTTGAAAGACTTTTCTCACGGCTTGGAATTGGACTTGATAAAGCTCAGTTTATTTTAACGACTGCAAGTATGCCGCAAAAATCAGATGATGCGATCCATAGCTTTTACTTTGGTCTTACTGGTAGAAAAAATTGTGATAGATTATCTTTTCTCCCTGGTAGGAATGAGCCTATTTCCAAAAATGTAAGAATACGTACAAATGTCGATGATTTGTTAAGTGTTGGATCGAATCAAGTATCAAATGATCAGCAAATAACCGAGAAAATTATCAAGTTCGCAAAAAATGTTTATTCTGTGAATTTGCCTGCAAATGTCGAAACAAAAGTTGCCCAAGAATGGTTGTATGATAATCTACCGGAGTACGAAGCCTTTGTAAAACTTAATGATCTATGCAGAACAGGCGCAAAGTCGTATAGTTATATTCGTGCGCAATTGTTCGGAGAGAGTGAAAAAGCCACAGAAGCTTTAGATTCTCTTTTGTCCGTTGTGTCGCTGGCAGCTAAGGATGGAAATATTCTTTTTCCTGTTAGATTACATATGTTCTTAAGAGGTTTGCAAGGACTATATGCATGTTCCAATCCTAACTGCGATTATTCAAAATATTCTGAATCAGAAAAGTTGCATTTGGGGAAAGTTTTTTCAATTCAAAAAGAGAAATGCGAGTGTGGCGCAAGAGTCTATGAGCTCGTAAATCATATTAAATGTGGAGCTTTATATCTTAAGGTATTTGTTCAGCAAAATGAAGGCACTCCGTATTGGTATGTATTCCCCAATCGGGGTTTAAATGGAGATATTTCGTCATTAAAAGAGATGCTATTGTATATTGTTCCTGATGGTTATGTAAAGAGAATCAATGATAAACTAGGTTCATTAGATCCGTTCACAGGAAAATTATACCTACAGAAAAAGAATGACGCTTCGCTTCTTACTGTGATTTATTGTGAAAAATATGATCAAAAAACGGATTCTTATACATTTTCTACATGTCCAAAATGCAAAAAGCTGATGCGTCTGAAAAAGCCATCTGACTTTTCAACAAAAGGAAATATACCATTTTATAATTTGACAAAAGCACAGTTTGAAATGCAACCACCGAGGTCAGATTTCATCAATCAGGGCAAAAAAGTTCTCCTTTTTTCTGACTCAAGACAGAATGCAGCAAAACTTGCTAGGGATCTTTCAAAATCATCTGATGCAGACGCATTCAGACAAGCTGTGCTTTTAGCATCGCTTTTACTTGAGACTGATGGAAAAGAACATTCATTACAGGAATTATATCCAGCATTTCTCAATGTCTGCTTGCAGAATCGCCTATCATTTTTTAGTGGTGACAGTAAAGTGAGATTTCAGGACGATTTGAATAAATTCCATAATTTTATTAAGAGAATGGAACGCAATCCCAGAAGATCCTTAGACTATAAAGACCTTGCATCCAGATTTCAAGTTTTACCTGAAGAATACTATGAACAATTGCTGACTTTTTTTACGGAAAGTCCTCGTTCTTTTAAAGATATTGGGCTTGGCTTTCTTGCGCCTGTTGAAGATTTACTTCAAAACGAATTGATTGATGATTTGAAATACGATCATAATATAGAAATCGACCAAGATATATTATTTCAGTTGCTTGTGTTGCTGTTTTGGGATGTCATGGATGATAAAGCCGCTTTGGGTGAATCCATACCGGACGATATTAGAAAAGACTTGCCAGGTAGAAGTAAGGCGGGAGATGACAGTTTAGGATTAGGATATGATTTTGATAAATCAATCGACAAACTTTTTATAAGTCGTGCGAAAGACCTACTTAGTTTCTCGGACGAGTTAATGAGTATCCTAACATCAAAAATCAGAGATGTGTTCTTTGCATCATCACAAAATAACAAGTATTATTTAAAATTGTCTGCAGTAAAAATAATGCTTACGGGGGATGATTTCGTTTGGTATCGTTGTCAGAAATGCGGAAAACTCTCTCCATATAAAATCGGGAATTGGTGTGGTGCGTGCTTTGAAACAGATGCTATCACCCCTATTTGTTATGAAGACTTATCTAGATTCGATTTTTGGCGTATTCCAATTTTGAATGCAATTAAGAAAATTGATACAATTCACACGATTGATACCGAAGAACATACAGCTCAATTATCACACAAGGAAACAAGAAGTGATACTTGGAGCAGAACAGAAAAGTATGAAATGCGGTTTCAAGATATTAATGCAGGGGAACACGGAGAAGACGCCATTGATGTTTTGAGTTGCACAACAACGATGGAGGTCGGTATTGATATCGGTTCTTTGACTGCTGTCGGATTACGAAACATACCTCCGATGAGAGAAAACTATCAACAACGAGCAGGACGTGCGGGACGTAAAAACGCAGGTATTTCTACAATTGTTACATATGCATCCGGTGGTGTTCACGATGGTCATTATTTCATGCATCCTGATGAAATGATTTCTGGTGAACCAAGAAAACCATGGATTGACAGAGATAATCCAAAGATTCGCCAGAGACATACCAATATGATACTTTTGAATGGTTTTATGTCCACTTCGGATATGAAAGCAAGATTTGATAGCATAATGGATATAGGAATTGTTGAGTTTTGCGGATCATATGGTTCAGCATTTATCGAGTATGCAGAATCCTGTGGTGCAACTTCTGAAGAAACAATCAGACTTTTTTCCAAAATAAAAGAAAAAGTCTTGGCTGAAGGCAAGAGAAATGAATATCAATCGGATAATTCTGAAACTTCAGCTTTTGATGTATTTTACAGCGAAGGTTTTATTCCGTCATATTCATTTCCTAAAAATGTGGTACGCTTCTTTGTCGAAAATAATTCTCAGAATTCTAGAAATGGAGTTCATGAAATTGAGTATTCGCCCGAAAGAGACATCTCTGTTGCACTAAGTGAGTATGCTCCGGGTAGATTTGTTACGATTGATAAAAAAAATTATCGTAGTGGTGGTATATATGCAAATCCAAGACCAAAGGGCTTTGAAAGAAATCAAGCTGAGTATTATTTTAATAGTAAAGATTATTATAGCGACATATTTGTGTGTACAGAATGTAACTGGTTCGGAAAGAAATCTCATGATGCCGCCAACGGAAGATGCCCTTATTGTGGATCTTGTGTTGAAATGAGAAAATTATTGAAGCCATGGGGATTTGCTCCAGTGAAAGGGGATCCTGTACGACATGAAGACGAGGATGAAAATTTCACATATACAGAAGCGCCTTATTATTCTTATCTTCCCAGTAGCACAGAAAAAATAAACCAATACAAGCAGAGCAATATCAAGTACATTGAGTTGTCCGACAAGGCTGTTCTAACTGTTAACATGGGAAAAAAGAAAAATGGGTTTAACGTATGTAAAAAGTGTGGCGGAGCGGAAGTTGCTGAAATTCAAAACAACGGGAAATTTATTTTTTCGCAACCATACCACGACAAGTATTTATGTAGGCATGATGGCACAGTTGATACCAACATTTTTTTGGGTTATGAGTTCATGACCGATATGTTTATGCTTGATATAGCGTATGATTCAAAACGACTTGTCGGAACCCATAATCAGAAAGAAAAATCCATATTGAGAGCAGCCGTTACAACTTTGCATGAAGCAATTAAGAAAGCTGCGTCTCTCGAACTCGGAATTGATTATAACGAAATAAATGGCGGCTGGCGACCTCGCATGTGTAATGATGGCAATTCTCATATAGAGATGTTTTTTTACGATAACCTCTCAAGCGGAGCTGGTTATTCTTCTATGATTGGTTCCATTTTAGATAAGGTGCTTATTCGGACTCGTGAAATTTTGACCGAGTGTGATTGCGCTCGATCTTGTAAAAATTGTTTGGATAATTTCTATAATCAGCGCAACCACTCACAGTTTGATCGAAATCTTGGATTACAATTACTTGATTATGCGGAACTAAACCTTTATCCCAAGGAATACACCGAAAACGAGCAGGAGGCGTATTTGCTTCCTGTGCTACGTTTGATTGAAGAAAGCGACGATGCAAAGAACATGGCTTTACCAAATTTTGTGGTAATCCCTGCCTTGCTAAAGAAACCAAAATCGCAAAACAATCGGATGTACTTTAATCCCTATGATTTATCTGATTGGTTACCAAATACATTTATGGAAATAAGAAACAGGTGAATGATTTATGTTAGCCTGGATACCGTTTTTGGAGGATATTATGTCTAAGAAAAAAGAAGAAAAACTAAAAAACTATTCCCCTCTGAGATATCCGGGCGGAAAAAGTAAACTATATCCTTTTGTTGCTTCGGTTATAAAAAAAGTTGGAGATGAGCGAAGGATTTATATTGAACCGTTCGCCGGAGGAGCTGGGATTGCACTTTCATTACTATTCAACAATGATGTTGATGAAATTGTAATCAATGATTATGACAAAGCTATTTATTCGATGTGGAAAGCAATAACAACACAAACTAATCGTTTTTTGGAGTTATTGAATAGCACGGAAGTAACAATTGAAGAATGGCACCGGCAAAAAAAAATCTATGAAGAGCAGAACAGTAAGTATTCTTTGGAATTGGGTTTTGCTACGTTCTTTTTAAATCGTGTGAATCGATCAGGAATCTTAAATGCAGGCCCTATAGGCGGATTTCAACAAGACGGGGATTATAAAATTGATGTCAGATTCAATAAAGATGATTTATCAAAAAGAATAAGAAAAATTGCCAAGTACAAAAGCAATATTCACGTTTATAATCATGATGTAAGAAGGTTTCTGGAATCCTATCTCCCTAGGTATATTGATCATGCATTTATATATTTTGATCCTCCATACTTTAATAAAGGCAAACAGTTATATAAGAACTTTTTTTCAGAAAAAGATCATCAGGAAATTCATGATTTAATTGATCAACTACATTGTCCATGGATAGTAACTTATGATAACGTTGAAAAGATTAAATCTATTTATGCAAATCATTCTTGTTGGATTTTTGATTTAGTCTATGGGGTAGCAAACAGCGGAAAAACGTCGGAAGTACTTTTTATCAGTGACGAAAATTTGTTGCCGGACATCACAGATAAGACATCTGCCAAACTTAACATTAGAAAGAATTGATTCACAATAGGAGTTAATTATTTCACTGGATACAATACTATTTGAAATTGATCGGAAATCGACGATAAAAAATGTGGGCGTATATGAGAGAATATCAAAACAATGTGCAAGAGTAAATTCCAGATTTGATAATTTTGTGGGATAAAAACTGGAATTTTAAAATTAGCTTTACGTTAAGAAAAAAGGAAATGAATCGATAGAAAAATCTTGAAAATCCCTTGACAAGAAAGATGATGGGTGGTAGATTAGACATAGTAGTTAGCACTCGAAAGTTTTGAGTGCTAACAAGAGGAAGGGTGATAAGATGCAGCAGAATGATGAGCTGGACGACAGAAAAGTAAAAATTCTGAAAGCAATTGTTGCCAACTATCTGGAGACAGGCGAACCTGTGGGTTCCAGAACCATTTCTAAATATACGGATCTGAATCTCAGCTCTGCAACCATACGAAACGAAATGGCAGACCTGGAAGAACTGGGATATATCATTCAGCCTCATACCTCAGCAGGAAGGATTCCTACGGATGCAGGATACCGGTTCTATGTAGACAGCATGATGCAGGAAAAAGAAGAAACAGAGGTTGAAAAAGGTGCGCTGCTTGAGCGTGTGGACCGGTTGGAGGTTCTTCTGAAACAGGTTGCAAAGGTACTGGCATATAACACCCAGTATGCAACGATGGTTACGGCGCCGAAGTATCTGAACAAACAGATTAAGTTTATTCAGCTTTCTCAGGTGGATGAGGGCCAGTTAGTAGCAGTTATCGTAGTCGGTGACAATGTGGCGAAGAACCAGTTGATTAAAGTAAGCCGGGGACTCAGCAATGAAGAGGTGTTGAAATTCAATATTCTCTTAAATACATTTCTTCAGGGAGCGTCGCTGCAGGACATCAATCTGGAAATGATGCAGACGATGAAGCGTCAGGCCGGAGAATATGCGGAGATTCTGGAAAAGATTTTTGAAGGGATCATTGAAGCGATCCATCAGGCGGAAGAACTGGAGATCTATACCAGCGGAACATCGAATATCCTGAAATATTCCGAGCTTGGGGATTTAAGCAAGACCAGTGCTCTGCTTGAGACATTTGAGGATAAGAAAGAACTGAATCAGCTTATTGATGAAACGTTAAAATTCACAGATGAGGAAGGAAGCGGAATTCAGATCTATATCGGTGATGAAGCGCCGGTGCAGAATATGAAGGACTGTTCCATCGTTACGGCAACTTATGAAATGCCGGAGGGTGCAAAAGGAACGATCGGTATCATCGGTCCGAAACGAATGGACTATAAGAAAGTTGTAAGTACGTTGAAGAATCTGACAGACGAGCTTGATGCAATATTCCGAAAAGAAGAAAAAAGAGGTGAAGAGTAATGGCGGAAAAGACAATGGACGAAATGCTCCAGGAGCTGAAGGAAGAAAAAGAAAACGAAGGTCTTCCGGCAGAGCAGGAGATTCCGGTAGAACCGGAGAAGGTGCAGGAAGGTACGGAGGTTACCATTGATGAGGAAACGGAGATTCCTCCGGAGAAAGCGGAAGCCGCCCGTCCAAAACCGGTACCAAAAGGAAACCGGAGGGGCAGCAAGGCGTTGCAGGCGGAACTGGAGAAAGTAAAAGTCCTTGCCGATGAGAATAAAGAAAAGTATCAGAGGCTGCTTGCGGAGTTTGATAATGCAAGACAGCGGAATGACAAAGAAAATAAGAAAATGTATGATTACGGTGCAAAAGACGCACTGGAAAAACTGCTTCCGGTTGTAGACAATCTGGAGCGGGCGCTGGCTCTGGTTCCGGAAGAAGAAAAGGGAGCGTTTGAAGAGGGCGTCGAAAAAATCTACAGGCAGATGATGGATACACTTTCATTGATCGGGGTAGAGCCGATGAATGCGGAAGGCAAAAACTTCGATCCGAATTTCCATAACGCAGTGATTCATATTGAAGATGAAAACTTTGGTGAGAATATCGTCGTGGAGGAAATGCAGAAAGGGTATATGTATAAAGACCAGGTGTTACGGCACAGCATGGTAAAAGTAGCAAATTAATGAGAAATTTATTTTAGGAGGAAAATAAGAAATGGGTAAGATTATTGGTATTGACTTAGGTACAACAAATTCATGTGTTGCAGTTATGGAAGGTGGTAAGCCGGTTGTTATCACGAATGCAGAAGGTATGCGTACGACACCGTCCGTAGTTGCATTTACAAAATCCGGCGAGCGTGTTGTCGGTGATGCAGCAAAACGTCAGGCTGTTACAAACGCAGATAAGACGATTTCTTCCATCAAGAGACATATGGGTTCCGACTATAAGGTAACGATTGATGAAAAGAAGTATTCTCCACAGGAGATTTCAGCTATGATCCTCCAGAAACTGAAGGCGGATGCAGAAAGCTATATCGGAGAGAAAGTAACGGAAGCTGTTATCACAGTTCCTGCTTACTTTACAGACTCCCAGAGACAGGCAACCAAGGATGCCGGTAAGATTGCAGGTATGGATGTAAAGCGTATCATCAACGAGCCGACAGCCGCTGCTCTTTCCTATGGTCTGGATAACGAGAACGAGCAGAAGATCATGGTATACGACCTTGGTGGTGGTACATTTGATGTTTCCATCATTGAGATTGGCGACGGCGTCATCGAGGTTCTGGCAACTGCAGGTGATAACAAACTCGGTGGTGATGACTTTGATAATAAGATCACAGATTATATGCTGGCTGAGTTCAAGAAGACAGAGGGCGTTGACCTTTCTACCGATAAGATGGCTATGCAGCGGTTAAAGGAAGCAGCAGAGAAGGCAAAGAAGGAACTTTCTTCTTCCACTGTTACCAATATCAACCTTCCGTTCATCACAGCTACGCAGGACGGACCAAAGCACTTCGATATGGATCTTACCAGAGCAAAATTTGACGAGCTGACAGCCGATCTGGTTGACAAGACACGTGTACCGGTTGAAACCGCATTAAAGGATGCCGGACTCACCGCTGCTGATCTGGATAAGGTACTTCTGGTTGGTGGTTCCACACGTATTATCGCTGTTCAGGATATGGTTAAGAAGCTGACCGGAAAAGATCCGTTCAAGGGTATCAATCCTGACGAGTGCGTTGCGATCGGTGCTTCCATTCAGGGTGGTAAACTCGCAGGTGATGCAGGTGCCGGTGATGTCCTTTTGCTGGATGTTACACCGCTTACACTTTCCATCGAGACTATGGGCGGTATTGCAACCCACCTGATCGAAAGAAATACAACCATTCCTACAAATAAGAGCCAGATCTTCTCAACGGCGCAGGATAATCAGGATGCCGTTGATATCAATATCGTACAGGGTGAAAGAGAGTTTGCAAAAGACAATAAGAGCCTTGGAAGATTCCGTCTTGACGGTATCGCACCGGCAAGAAGAGGCGTGCCGCAGATCGAAGTTACATTTGATATCGATGCAAACGGTATCGTAAATGTATCCGCAAAGGATCTGGGAACCGGAAGAGAGCAGCATATCACGATTACTTCCGGCACATCACTTTCTGATGAAGATATCGAAAGAGCAGTTAAGGAAGCTGCTGAATATGAGGCACAGGATAAGAAGCGTAAGGAATCTGTTGAAGTCAGAAATGATGCGGATGCAATGGTATTCCAGACCGAGAAGGCACTGAATGAAGTAGGTGACAAACTTCCGGCAGCCGATAAGGAAAAGGTTGAGGCAGACCTGAAGTCTCTGAAGACACTTATTGAAGGAACCGATATTGAGAATATGTCAGATTATGACGTAGAGAAACTGAAAGCCGGTAAGGAAACACTTATGGAGAGCGCTCAGAACCTGTTTGCAAAATTATATGAGCAGAACGGTCCGGGAGCAAATGCAGGAACCGGTACAGGTACACCGGACTTCTCAAGTGATGATGTAGTAGACGGTGATTATAAGGAAGTTTAATCAATCCCACAGATAGCTACGATTTGATAATAGTTGAGAAATAAGGTGGATATCAATATGGCTGATAAGAGAGATTATTATGAGGTTCTGGGCGTTTCAAAGAACGCCTCAGACGCCGAGCTAAAAAAAGCATACAGGGTTGTAGCAAAAAAATACCATCCTGATACAAATCCGGGTGACAAGGAAGCTGAGGAGAAGTTTAAGGAAGCCGCAGAGGCATATGCTGTTCTGAGTGATCCGGAAAAGAGACAGAAATACGATCAGTTTGGCCATGCTGCATTTGATCCGAACCAGGGCGGCGCCGGCTTCGGCGGATTTGATTTCGCCGATATGAGCGATATTTTTGGAGATATCTTTGGCGATATGTTTGGCGGCGGCACGAAACAGCGTCAGTCAAACGGACCGGTCAAAGGTGCAAATATCAAGACAACCGTTCGTGTATCGTTTGAAGAGGCAGTTTTTGGTACACAGACGGAGATCGAACTTCCGTTAAAGGACGAGTGTCCGGTATGTAAAGGAACCGGTTCCCAGCCGGGACACCAGCCGGAGACCTGTGTGAAGTGCGGAGGTAAAGGTCAGGTTGTCTTTACCCAGCAGTCCTTATTCGGTATGGCAAGAACGGTACAGACTTGTCCGGATTGTCAGGGAAGCGGTAAAGTTATCCGTTATAAATGCAGCAACTGCGCCGGTTCCGGCTATGTAAAGAGCAAGAAGAGAATTCAGCTTGCAGTTCCTGCCGGTATCGATAACGGACAGAGTATCCGTATCCGTGATAAGGGTGAACCGGGTATCAATGGCGGCGGACGCGGCGATCTGCTTGTAACGATTCTTGTAGACCGTCATCCGACATTCCAAAGACAGGAGTATGATCTGTATTCCAGTGAGCCGATCACTTTTACTCAGGCTGCGCTTGGAGGCAGGGTTACCCTTACCACCATTGACGGACCGTATGAATATGATATTAAGCCGGGTACACAGACAAATACCAAGATCAAGCTGAAAGGAAAAGGCGTACCTACCCTGCGGAATAAATCAGTCCGCGGAGATCATTATGTGACGCTGATCGTTCAGGTTCCGGATAGTCTGACAGACGAGCAGAAGAGTATTCTGAACCAGTATGAACAGGCTTCCGCCGTAAATACCAGATCCTCAACGGATTCTGCGGGCGGTTTCAGCTTTGGCGATCACAAGAAGAAAAAAGGATTTAAGAAATTATGATATGGACAAAACTATCGATCGATACCAGTTGTGCAGCAGTGGATCTGATCAGTGCGTTTCTGGATGAACTGGGCGTGGAAGGCGTCATGGTGGAGGATCATGTACCTCTTACGGAAGAGGAACTGAAAACCATGTTCGTGGACATTCCCCTCATTTCCGGAGAAGATGACGGAACTGCCGTAGTATCCTGTTTCGTTGATGACAGTTTTGATATTGAAACGTTAAAGGCGGAAATAGCTTCAGAGCTTGACCGCCTTGAAGCGTTTATACCGGTCGGGGCGAAACAGATCACGATAACAAAAACCGAAGATGATTCCACATGGCAGGATAACTGGAAACAGTACTTTAAGCCCTTCCGTCTGGAGGATAATATCGTGATCCTTCCTGTATGGGAGGAATATGAGGATATACGGGAGAATGATATTGTTGTTTCCATAGAATCGGTTCTGGCATTCGGAACCGGTACGCATGAAACAACAAAACTCTGCATAGGACAGCTCCGCAAGTATCTGCGGGAAGGAGCTTCTGTCTTTGACGTAGGCTGCGGGAGCGGGATCCTTTCGATCATCAGCGTTTATCTGGGCGCCGGATATGTATGCGGCATGGATATTGATGAAATCGCTGTGCGCGCGAGCCATGAGAATGCAGCGGCAAACGGGTTTCAGGAGGACCGGATCAATTTTACCTGCGGAAATCTGCTGGATGGAGCAGAGCATATACCGGATCAAAAATATGATATTGTCGTCGCCAATATTCTGGCAGACGTTATTATCCCGTTATCCGGCGTTATCCGTCCGTTTCTGGCGGAAGACGGCGTTTTTATCACGTCAGGGATTCTGGACGTGAAGGAAGAAGAAGTAAAGAACGCCCTGATCCAAAACGGCTTTGAAATCCTGGATGTGGTTCCTATGAACGACTGGGTTTCAATCGTTGCAAAGTAAAATGTGATTCAGGCAGGTTGAATGAAACATGCATCGTTTTTATGTAGATAACTGCTCACAATCGGATACAGGAATCATGATAACCGGAAATGATGTGAATCATATCCGTAATGTTCTGCGCCTTTCAAAAGGGGAAGAGATCATGATAAGCGACGGCAGCAAGCGGGAATATCTCTGCCGGATCCGTGAGATCCGGACAGACAGCGTGACAGCGGATATCATAGATATTTTTGATAATGCTGCCGAACTTCCTACGAAAATTACTCTTTTTCAAGGCATGCCAAAATCGGACAAGCTGGAGTTTGTGATACAGAAAGCGGTAGAACTCGGCGTATACAGTATCGTTCCGGTCATGACAAAACGGACAGTGGTTAAACTGGATAAAGACCGCGCCGCAAAGAAGCTTGAGCGGTATAACGCCATTTCCCAGTCCGCGGCAAAACAATCCGGACGGGGCTTGATCCCTGAGGTAAAGAACTTCATGGATTTTAAGGCAGCAGTTGATCTTGCTTCCGCCATGGATATGATGATCATTCCTTATGAAGAAGCAAAGGGAATTCAGGAATCCAGACAGGTAATCTCAGAAATCCGAGGGAAAAGGGAAATCGGGATTTTTATCGGACCGGAAGGCGGTTTCGCCCGTGAGGAAATCGAATACGCCGTTCAAAAGGGAGCGAAGATCATTACCCTCGGAAACCGGATCTTAAGGACGGAAACGGCGGGACTTGCCGTGTTATCTGTCATTATGTTTGAAATCGAAGAATAGACACGTACTATGAACAGGAGACATGAAATGGAAATATATTTTGACAATGCGGCAACCACCAGAATCTATCCGGAAGCGGCGGAAATTATGATGAAAGTCCTTCAGGAGGATTATGGAAACCCATCGTCTCTTCACAAAAAAGGAATCACGGCGGAGCATTATATCAAAGAGGCGTCGGAAACGATCGCAAAGACCATGAAAGCGGACAGCAGCGAGATTTTCTTTACCTCAGGAGGAACGGAAGCGAATAATCTGGCGCTGATCGGTACGGCGATGGCGCATAAACGGCAGGGAATGCATATTATTTCTTCTGCGATCGAACATGCATCCGTGAAAAATACTTTGGATTTTCTTGCTCAGCAGGGTTTTGAAGTTACTTATATCGGAACGGACGAACATGGAAAAGTAAGAGCAGAGGATTTTTCGGAGGCGGTAAGAGAAGATACGATCCTTGTTTCCTGTATGTATGTCAATAATGAAATCGGCTCGATCCAGCCGGTACAGGAGATCGCAAAGCTTGTAAAAAAGAAAAATCCCAAAATTGTTATGCACGTAGATGCAATTCAGGCTTATGGGAAAATTCCGGTTTATCCGGAGAAAATAGGCGCGGATCTGGTTTCCATCAGCGCTCACAAAATCCATGGACCGAAGGGCATGGGAGCGCTTTATGTCCGGAAGAAAACTTTGATAAAACCGATCCTTTATGGAGGCGGACAGCAAAGAAAGCTTCGTTCCGGTACGGAAAACGTACCGGGAATTGCAGGATTTGGGGCAGCCGTCCGGAAAACGTTTGAAGATCAGGAAGAAAAAATAAAACATATTTCAGAGATCAAGGATTACCTGATCGAAAATCTTACGGCATTTCCTGATGTTTACAGTAATTCTCAGGACGCGCCGCATATTGCGAGCATCAGCTTTACCGGAATCCGGAGTGAAGTCATGCTTCATGCATTAGAAGAAGCGGGAATCTATGTTTCCTCCGGTTCGGCCTGCTCGTCCAATAAAAAAGAAGTGAGCAGCGTTTTGACGGCCATCAATCTTCCGGAGGAACGGCTGGAATCTACTCTGCGTTTAAGCTTCGGTGAAGATAATACCATGGAAGAAGCAGAATATACCGTAAATGTCGTTTCGGAACTGCTTCCAAAACTTCGGAAATATATACGGAAATGATCAAATTTTCCAGAAAAAGGAGAACCAGATGGATTATAGAATGTTACTTATCAAATATGCGGAAATCGGAACCAAGGGAAAGAACCGATATGTATTTGAAGATATATTATGCAAACGGATGCGGGCAAGACTCCGTCCTTTCGGTAAATTTGAAGTGCGGAGAGAATATGGAAGAATCTTCGTGGAAGCCTTTTCCGAATATGATTTTGATGATGTGATCCATGTTTTAAAGCAGATTTTCGGAATCGTCGGAATCTGCCCCGTATATGTCGTAGAGCAGCCGACATATGAAAATATTACTGCTGGACTGGTGCAATATGTAGAAAAAGAATATGAGGATAAACATTTTACCTTTAAAATGCACGTGAGAAGAAATGATAAGAATTTTCCGATCTCTTCCATGGATATGAACGCCCGTCTTGGCGGCGAGCTTTTGGACCGCTATTCGGAAGAAGGCTTATCGGTAGACGTCCACGAACCGCAGGAACTGATCAATGTGGAAATCCGGAACCGCGCGTATATTTATTCAAAAGTGATTCCGGGGCCGGGCGGACTTCCGGTCGGAACAAACGGAAAGGCAATTTCCCTTTTATCCGGAGGAATCGACAGTCCGGTAGCGACTTATATGATCGCAAAGCGCGGCGTGGAAATGGAGGCGGTTTATTTTCATGCTCCGCCGTATACTTCTGAACGCGCAAAAGATAAAGTAAAAGAACTGGGCAGGATCGTCGCTCAGTACGCAGGACCGATCATGCTGCATATCATTCCGTTCACAGACTGTCAGCTTGCGATTTATGATAATTGTCCTCACGATCAGCTTACGATCATCATGAAACGGTTTATGTTCCGTATGGCACAGGATTTGGCGGAAAAGAATGACTGCCAGTGTATTGTAACGGGAGAGAGTATCGGACAGGTATCTTCCCAGACGACATTCAGCCTTGGCGTTATCAATGAAGTTGCAAAAATACCGGTATTTCGTCCGTGTATCGGCATGGATAAGCAGGAGATCATAGACCTTTCGGAGAAGATCGGAACCTATGAGACTTCTGTGCTCCCATATGAGGATTGCTGCACCACATTTGTCGCAAAGCATCCGGTAACAAAACCGACGCTTGAAATGATCGAGAAATCAGAGCAGAAGCTGAAAGGGATTATGGAGCCTCTCTATGAGAAGGCGATAGCAGATGAGGAAATCGTGGTTCTCAGATAGTATTTCATCAATATTGTATCTATCATTCTGTACCATGCAGCGACATATCCAATAATGCTGTAATTTGTTCTCTTCGTTCATAAATCACAGCAGTGATCCATACAATGTGCTTATCCTCATCAATGAAATAATAAATAAGAAAATTCTGAACGGGCATTTTATGGATTCCCTTTGTGCGCCATGGTTCTTCCTCAGTGAGAGGAAATCTTGAAGGCATAGAATCCAGTTTACTGATTGCATGTTGCAAGGTATCCGCCCATTTTCGAGCAGTTTCCGGTTCCAACAGGATTTTGGAGATATAGCGCACCGTTTCCTTCATCTGCCCGACTGCCTGTGTGGTCAGTTTTACTTCATAATGCATATTCAGATTTCCTCTCGGATTTCAGTAAAGGCTTCGTTAATGGACAGTCCATCATTGGAACTTGCCTGATAGTAACCTTTTTCCATCATTGTGTTAAACTGACTGTCAGTTAAACTGTCTCTTGTTGGCAGATTCGGTACGGTAAGAGAATATGGTACGCCGCCAGTCATAATGATTTGTCTGTATAAAGTATCGATCAGAACAGAAACGGGCAGTCCGATTTTTTCCAGAACTGCCTCCGCCTGACGTTTGATTTCAGGTTGAACACGAGCTGTTACATTTGCACTTTTTGTTGCCATTATAAACACCTGCCTTTCTTTTTTTTGATTATAGCGTATTGTATAGCTGATTGCAATACAATATTCTTTATTTTTTCTTTTTGAATAAAAAATAAAGGGAGAGACTTTCTTTATAAGCCTCTCCCTTTATAGCGTTTTTATCAGGATCACTCTGCAAGATAAGGTTTTAATGCAGCCATAATCTCGTCGATATTCTGTTCCGTATGGATATTGAGGTCAATCGGTTTGGAAATATCAAGGCTGAAGATTCCCATGATGGATTTGGCGTCAATAACATATCTGCCGGAAACGAGATCAAACTCAGCGTTGAAACCACTGATATCATCAACGAATGATTTTACTTTATCAATCGAATTGAGTGAAACTTTAACTGCTGTCATGTCAATACCTCCCATGTTTACAATTACTCTTTATTTATGCTATTATAATAAAAGTTGGACAGGAAATTGTCAATAATAATATGGGAGATTTTACAAAATGTATGCAAATCTTTTTCATAAAAAAGTTTTGATCCTAACCCTTGGATGCAAAGTGAATCAGTACGAATCCGATGCTATGCTTGAGAAACTTCTTTCCTGCGGCTGCCTGCGCGCAGAGACGCCGGAAGAAGCGGATATCTGTATTGTCAATACCTGTTCCGTTACCAATATGGCGGATCGGAAATCCCGCCAGATGATCCACAGAATGAAGCACAAAAAGGAGGGTTCCGTTCTCCTTGCAACGGGCTGTTACGTGCAGGCAGTCAAAGAGAAACTGCTTCAGGATGAAGGCGTGGATCTGATCGTCGGAAATGAAGAAAAAAAGGATATTGCCGATATTTTGGAGAATTACCTTTCCAATCGTACAGAGCAGGAATACCTGTCAGATATCAATGCGGTTTCTCTGTTTAATGATATTAATATCTCAAATACTTCTGATCATACCAGAGCTTATGTGAAGATTCAGGACGGCTGCAATAATTTCTGTTCCTATTGTATTATCCCTTATCTGCGGGGCAGGATCCGGAGCCGGAGCAAGGAAAGCGTTCTTCAGGAAATCAAAACGCTTGCCGGACAGGGAATCCGGGAAGTCGTGCTGACCGGGATCAATCTGTCCTCTTATCAGGACAGGGACTGCGGTCTGGCAGATATCATTCTTCTTTCCGCAGAGGTGGAAGGAATTCTGAGAGTTCGTCTAAGCTCTCTGGAACCCCGCATTATTACAGACGAGTTCCTTTCCCGCATATCCCAAAATGAAAAAATATGCCCGCATTTTCATTTATCCCTGCAAAGCGCCTGTAACCGCACGTTAGAGCGCATGAACCGGAAATATACGATAGAAGAATATGCGGAGAAATGCAGCCTTCTCAGGAAATATTATGACAGGCCTGCCATTACTACGGATATTATCTGTGGCTTTCCGGGGGAGACGGAAGAAGATTTCCGGATCACTTATGAGAATCTCACCCGGTTGAATCTTTATGAAATGCATGTCTTTAAATATTCCAGACGGAAAGGGACGGTTGCGGCAGATATGCCGGATCAGGTGCCGGAAAGTGTAAAGAATGAGAGAAGCGAAAAACTGATCGCGCTCAGGAACCGGAATCAGGCGGCGTTTGAAGCTTCTTTTGCAAATGAAACGCTTCATGTTCTTGTGGAAGAAATCGTTGAAAAGGAAGACGGACGGAAGTATTACCGCGGCCATACCGAGCGTTATATACGGGCGGATATTCCCTGTGAACGATTCGGAGATCCAAATGGAGATCAGACGGTGATCAATACGATACTTGATGTAAAACAGGCAGGAATACATGATGTAAACCCGACTGGAATG
This sequence comes from uncultured Lachnospiraceae bacterium, assembly GCA_947631605.1. GTDB lineage: Bacteria > Bacillota > Clostridia > Lachnospirales > Lachnospiraceae > CANRMC01. The sequence goes on along the minus strand of CANRMC010000008.1, from coordinate 17,324 downwards.
TCAGATGAATCATAGAAAATACTTGAAAAAGCAAAAAAATGCTTGCATTCTATATATTCATCTGATATACTGAACAAGTCATTTAAATACGGGGTTCGTTGGTCAAGCGGCTAAGACGTCGCCCTCTCACGGCGAAAACAGGGGTTCGATTCCCCTACGAACTACTGATACTGGAAAAGATCTGGACAGGGTAAGTTCAGGTCTTTTCTAAAATATAAGTATCATTTTACGAAAGGAAAGGTATAACTTATGAAGATTTGTCAAATCTGCGGTGCACAGCTGGAAGATAATGCAGACATCTGTCCGGTTTGTGGAGCAAATGTGGGTGCAGCACAGACAGCTGAGCAGCCTGTTTCACAGGATATGCAGCAGAACATGGGTGCACCGGATCCGGGCATGAATCCTGCACCGGATATGGGAGGACAGCCGGAAGGCACGCCTCAGTCACAGTACAATATAGTTCAGGATCCGTATACACCGGATCAGAATGCCTATATGCCGGGTCAGCAGCCGTATGGTATGCAGGACAGCGTATATGGACAGGCACCGATGCAGCAGGCTGTTGCGAAAAAGAAGACAAATGTCGCAGCCATTATAATCATTGCCGTTGTTGCGGTTGCGGCTATCGGTTTTGCAGTATGGTTTTTCCTTCTTCGCGGCGGAAACGGCGCAAATTCACCGGAAACAGTTGTAAAAGAAGCAATGGATGCTATGGCAGACGGCGATGCAGAGCGTTTATACAATCTCTTCCCGGAAGCAATGCGTTCTGATGACGAATATGAAACCGTAAGCCAGATGCTGGAAATGTTTAAGACCTACAATATCAAGATTGAGAATTTAAAGATTACTGATAAGCAGAAGCTGTCAAAAGATGAGATCGAAGATATTGAGGAGGAATTTGAGCTTTATTATGACGAGAAAGTAAGCATATCTGACGCTTATGAGGTTGATTATTCTTATACAATGTCCATGGAATTTTTAGGACAGTCACAGTCGGAAGATACAGATGAAACTTCAACCGTCATCAAGATCGGTTCCAAGTGGTATATGTATGAATAATATCGGCTGGTACCGAATTTAATATAAAAACAGGAGACGCTTATAATAGAAAGCTCTCCTGTTTTTATTTTTGAAAGGATTAAGTAAGCTCCGCGATTTTTGAAACGCCGACGTAAATCTGTGATATTTTATACCAGGTAGCGTAATCCGTAACGCCGGTCTGCGGAAGATTGAACACCCGCTGGAAGACGCGGACCGCTTCCGCCGTCCGTTCTCCGTAAATGCCATCCGCAGCTATCGTTGGGATAGCCGGATAGTTCTGGGCGATCCGGTTCAACTGTTCCTGAAGCTGCTGAACCTTCTGACCGGAAGAACCAATCGTAAGTTCCCCGGGATAGGAAGAAGCAATTCCGGAAATCACATCGGCGGTACTAACATAAATATCATTTCCGTAATAATATTTCAGGATTTCATCTGCCGAGAGACCATCATCTGCAAGACTCTTTGAACCCCACTGACTCATCCAGTTCGGGCAGGTGACACGTTTTCCGTCACAGTATTGTGTCAGAATCGGCTGTTTCACATTCGGGCGGGCGAGATAGCTGCTGAAAAGTTCATCAACAATCTGGGAAATATTTTCATAAATAGTTTTGCCGCGTATCCATTTGTGGTCATAAGCGGTAGAACTGGTAATCGTAAAATTGTAGTTTTTATTCCGGTACCACTCCGTATATACCCGGTTTAAAGTAAAGGACATGATGGCGTAGATATTTGCCTCCAAAGCGGCTCTTGGCCAGGTGGAATAGATTTCACAGGAGGCGACATTTTTTATGTAGTCGGAATAAGGAATGTAATAATCAGTGGCGGTACTGTCGGAAGGAGCTCCGTCATGTACCACAATGGTTTCCGGTACTACGACGCGGCTCAGAACGATTTCTCCGCTTTCCGAGACCGGTTTGATTTCCGCTTCGGCTATTTTTGGCGGATAGTATTCCCAGAGCGTGTGACCGCCGATGACAGTCGGATTATAGATATTCTGTGCTTCCGGTGACAGGGTAAGTCCGATGTTTTGGAGGCCGGTTTCACCGGAGAAGATCTGCACGCCGCTTATGATCTCCTCGTCATAATTATCTGCGGTAACTTTCAGATTGTATTCAGAATAAGGCTGATTGTCGGAGGGTTCCATACTGTATTCCAACGGCGGCGCCGGAAGGGAAACGGTTTCGCTTTCTCCGCTTTCATCTGTCGTTATGACTTCCAGAATACGGTCCGGTTCTCCTGTGGAGGATATTTCAATCCGCGCATTCGGAATCGGACGCATATAACCTTCCACATTTGTGGATATTTTTAAAAGACCGTTATCAATATAATCGGAATTCGGCATAGGTTTTTCCAAATCTTTTTACTTAAAACCTATGCGAAGGAAAAGAAAAATAGACCTAAAAAAGGTGCTTGAATATTTTTACCAAGCGGTGTTTAATAAAATAGATAAAATACAGAACAGATGAAGGAAAAGAAAATGCTGGATAAAGATATGCGGGAGCCTTTGTTTGACTTTTTGGATGAATATTTCGGAAAGATCAGGACGATCGAAGAAAAGATCATCATGGGTTCCAGAGCCGATGTACTGGGCGTTTTGGACGGCGCTATCGCGGGCTTTGAGATCAAATCGGACAGCGACACCTATGCGCGCCTGAAATCCCAGACCAAAGATTATGAGAAATTCTGCAACTATTGCTACGTTGTAGTAGGCGCCAGCCATTTAGCCCATGTAGGAGAGCATATTCCGGATTATTGGGGGATTATCTGCGTCTCGGATCAGTCGGTTACTGTGGAGCGTGAAGCAGAGGTATGCCCGAATGTAAAAATGGAGTATCAGATCCTTCTCCTTTGGCGTATGGAGCTGAACCGGCTGTTGGAAATCAACAGTCTGCCGAAATATCGGGAGAAGAGCAAAAAATTCGTGCAGGATAAACTTCTGCTTAAAATCGAGCCGGATCTTCTGATGAAGCAGATCACCGATACCTTATTTGAACGGGACTATACCATATTTGATGAAGAAAAAACTGCGGTCCGGTTCCGAAAAACCAAAAAAGGCGTCCGGGTAAAACGCCGCAGAAGAAAGAGAAGAACGTAAAGAAAAAGAAAGAAAACAAGGACGTAAAGAAAAAAGAACATAAAGAACGTAAAGAAAAAATACTTGACAAGAAAGAAATACCATTGTATGATACAGAAGTTGTAAAGAATAACTACTTAACAGAGGTATGAAATGGAAAAGATAGTCAGGCAGTCAATGCTTTATGACTTTTACGGAGAATTATTGACTGACCATCAGAAGAATATATACGAAGAAGTTGTGGTAAATGATTTATCATATTCCGAAATCGCCAGACTGAACGGCACCTCCAGACAGGGCGTATACGATATTGTAAAACGCTGTGATAAAATATTGGAGGAGTATGAGGAGAAGCTGAATCTGGTGCAGAAATTTCTTGCGGCAAAGGAAAAGATGCAGGAAATAGCGGCGCTTACGGAAGCGGTAAAATCGGAAAACCGCGATAAGGCACTGGATCGATATATCGATGAGATATTGGAAAAATCCGAAGAGATTTTTCAGGAGTTTTAAAATTTCGACAGATTCCGGGGGTAATTGGAATGGCTTTTGACAGCTTGAGCGATAAATTACAAAATGTTTTTAAGAAACTCCGCAGCAAGGGTACTTTGACGGAGGACGACGTCAAAGAGGCAATGAAGGAAGTAAAACGCGCGCTTCTGGAGGCGGACGTAAACTTCAAAGTAGTAAAACAGTTCATCAATTCCGTCAGTGAACGCGCAGTGGGTGAGGAAGTCCTGAAGGGACTGAATCCGGGGCAGATGGTAATCAAGATCGTAAAAGAAGAAATGGTTACCCTGATGGGTTCCGATGTGACGGAATTAAAACTCCTGCCTTCCAATGAGATCACAGTCATTATGATGTGCGGTCTTCAGGGCGCCGGTAAAACGACCACTGCCGCGAAACTTGCCGGACAGTTTAAGAATAAAGGAAAGAAATGTCTTCTGGTTGCCTGCGATATTTACCGGCCGGCTGCGATAAAGCAGTTGGAAATCAACGGTGAAAAAGTGGGAGTTCCCGTCTTTTCCATGGGAACCGAGCATAAGCCGGTGGATATTGTAAAAGCGGCTCTTTCCCATGCGGATAAAAATGATATCAACCTTGTTTTCATTGATACTGCCGGAAGGCTTCATGTTGATGAAGATATGATGGCGGAGCTTCAGGAAATCAAGGATGAGATAAATGTTACTTATACACTTCTCACTGTGGATTCCATGACAGGTCAGGATGCGGTGAACGTAGCATCCAGTTTTCAGGAAAAAGTCGGGATCGACGGCGTCATACTTACCAAACTGGACGGCGATACGAGAGGCGGTGCGGCCCTTTCCATTAAGGCAGTCACCGGAAAACCGATTCTTTATGCCGGTATGGGCGAGAAGCTTACGGACCTGGAAATGTTTTATCCGGACCGCATGGCAAGCCGGATCCTAGGCATGGGGGATGTCGAGAGCCTGATCGAGAAAGCGCAGAATGCCATTGATGAAGAAAAGGCAAAGGAAATGGAGCAGAAGCTTCGGAAAGCCTCTTTTGATTTCAATGACTTTTTGGACCAGATGGACCAGATGGAAAAGATGGGCGGCATGAATGATATTCTGAAAATGCTGCCGGGCATGGGCGGTAAGCTGAAAGACGTGGAAGTAGACGAAAGCGCCATGGAAAAGCCGAGAGCCATCATTTATTCCATGACGAAGGAAGAAAGAAGCAATCCGAACATCCTGAATCCGAGCCGGAAGAACCGGATCGCAAAGGGAGCAGGTGTGGATATCAGTGAAGTGAACCGCTTTTTGAAGCAGTTTGAGCAGTCCAGAAAGATGATGAAGCAGGTTTCAGGCATGATGGGCGGCAAGAGACGGGGATTTAAACTTCCCTTTGGATTATGATAATAGGTTACACTATTATAGATAATAAAAAATACAAGGAGGTGTCATTATGGCAGTAAAGATCAGATTAAGAAGAATGGGGTATAAAAAGCATCCTTTTTATAGAGTAATCGTTGCTGATTCCAGATCGCCGAGAGACGGTAGATTTATTGATGAAATCGGAACTTACGACCCAAATCAGGACCCAAGCGTGATCAAGATTGATGCGGAAGCAGCAAAGAAATGGCTTGCAACCGGCGCACAGCCGACAGAGACTGTTGCAAAGTTATTAAAGCAGGCAGGTATCGAGAAATAACACCAAGGGAGGTGCTTCGTAATGAAGGAGTTAGTAGAGATCATTGCAAAATCCCTTGTTGATTATCCGGATGAGGTTGTTGTAACAGAGACAACTGACGGCGATACCGTTACAATCGAACTAAAGGTTGCACCGGATGATATGGGGAAAGTAATCGGCAAACAGGGGCGGATTGCAAAATCAATCCGGACCGTAGTAAAGGCTGCATCCTCAAAGGGTGATAAGAAAGTTATCGTAGATATCAAATAACGAGATCATTCAAAAATGAGTCGTGGTTTTTTAGCCACGACTTGTTTTCGGAATGAGCATTATCAGGAGAAATAATAATTGGAAGATATGTTTCGAATCGGCGTCATAGCGACGACGCACGGACTGAAAGGCGAGGTCAAGGTTTTTCCGACGACAGAAGAACCGGCTCGCTTCAAAGATTTAAAAAAGTGTTATATCCGTACAAAAGAAAAAGATATTGAAGTGGAAAAGAAAAGCTGTCGTTTCTTTAAGAATATGGTAATTCTTGGATTTCAGGAATTTGATACGATCGAACAGGTAGAGGGACTCCGGCAGTGTGAAATATATGTAAAGCGCGAGGACGCCATACCGCTGGAAGAAAATGAGTATTACATCGCAGATATACTGGATGCGGAAGTATATGAGGAAAACGGGAATAAGCTGGGCATTTTGACAGATGTGCTTTTTACTGGCGCAAACGATGTATATTCTGTCCGGACGGAAGAAGGAAAAGAGATCCTGATCCCGGTCATACCGGAGTGCGTATTGGAAATCGATACCGAAAAAAAACGTGTAACGGTTAAATTAATGAGAGGTATGCTGGAATGATGCATTTTTATGTAATGACGCTGTTTCCGGAAATGATACAAAATGTAATGTCGGAAAGCATTACCGGCCGGGCAGTAGAAAACGGATTTATTCAGATTGAGACTGTTAATATCCGCGATTTTGCACAAAATAAATATAAGCATGTAGATGATTATGTCTACGGAGGCGGTTCCGGTATGCTGATGCAGGCTGAACCGGTTTATCTGGCGTATCAGGATATTTTGAGAAGGATTTCCGAAAAGCAGACCATAGCAGGAACAGATAATACCGTAAAAAAGCCGCATGTTTTATATATGTCCCCGCAGGGAACTTGTTTTAACCAGAATATGGCGAAACGCCTGTCCGGAGAAGAGTCTCTGGTTTTACTCTGCGGCCATTATGAGGGTATTGATGAGCGGGTGCTGGAAATGATCGTAGATGAGGAAGTATCCATTGGCGATTACGTATTGACAGGCGGCGAGCTCCCGGCGATGACGATCATCGATGCTGTCTCCCGGCTGGTTCCGGGAGTTTTGGGAAGCGATGACAGCGCAGTTTATGAAACTTTTTATGACGGTCTTCTGGAATATCCGCAGTATACAAGACCGGAGGAATTTATGGGAAAAAAGGTTCCGGAGGTGCTTCTTTCCGGACATCATGCAAAAATAGCGGAATGGCGGCATCAGATGTCTCTGGAACGGACGAAGGAGAAACGTCCGGATCTATATGAGAAGTATATGGAAGAAAAAAGAAGGGATTCACATTTCCGGAAGAATGATGTATAATCAGAAACAGGTTATATCGTACATTAGATTAAGGAGAATAAAAATGAAGAAAAAGATATATGCATTATTTTTGACAGTTCTTATGGTTCTTTCTGTTGCAGCGTGCGGCAAGAAAGAGGATTCGTCAAAAGATGATACGGCTCTGAAAGAAGAAGTTGTAAAATTTGTAAACGAGGATCTGCCGTCCATTTCCGCAGAGCGGGATTCCGCAGTATCCTTATATAACCAATATTTTGAAGAAGGCGCCGGTATGGATTCCGAAACATGGCTTTCTTCTCTTGAAGGAACAGCAATTGTAGATTATGAGATCTACCTTCATAATCTTGAGGCTTTAGTGGTGACGACGCCGGAAGTAACTAATCTGAAAACGCTTTATCAGCAATGCGCGCAGAACCAGTATGGCGCTATGCAGGATGTGATCAGCGCATTGAAGAACGGAGATATGACATTACTGGACAGTGCGCAGGAGAAAATTTCAATTTCAGAATCTTATATGCGTCAATATGAAGAAGCGCTGAAATCTTTGTGCGACCAGTACGGAATTACGATCAACGGAAGTTTTACCATGCTGGACATGGCGACAGCAGGCGACGCCGGAGCCGCAGAACCGGCGGTTGAATAGAAAAAATAAAATGCAGGGTGCGTATGGTATGCACCCTGTTTTTTCTTGACGGATTTTTTTTACGGATTTCACAGTTTTATCAAACTCATCTGTTATGCTTGATGTAAAACGGGTGATAGAATGAATGGAGGTTCATAAGATGGAAGATATTAAGATTATGGTAGTAGATGATGAGCCAAGAATGCGGAAATTGGTGAAAGATTATCTGGTGCGGAGCGGATATACGGTCATTGAAGCAAAAGACGGGGAAGAAGCGTTTGACAGATTTGTTTCTATCAAGAATATTTCCCTGATCATCATGGATGTTATGATGCCGAATATGGACGGATATGAAGCCAGCGCGCAGATCCGGAAGCTGTCACAGGTTCCGATCATCATGCTGACTGCGAAATCCAGTGAACCGGACGAATTAAAAGGGTTTGCTCTTGGAATTGATGAATATATCACAAAACCGTTCAGCCCGAAGATACTGGTTGCCAGAGTGGAGGCGGTTTTGCGGAGAAGCAATATTTCTCAGGCGGAGTCGCGCGTTGAAGCCGGCGGTATCTGTATCGACCTGTCTGCTCACAGCGTAACGGTAGACGGAAAAGAGATTGAGCTTAGTTATAAGGAATTTGAACTTTTGAATTATTTTATCGTAAATCAGGGAGTTGCGCTTCCAAGGGAAAGGATTCTGAATAATGTATGGAATTATGATTATTTCGGCGATGCCCGTACCATTGATACCCATGTGAAGAAGCTGCGCGCGAAGCTGGGAGATAAAGGCTCCTATATCAAAACTATCTGGGGATTCGGTTATAAATTTGAAGTGTAAAAAGGTTGTAAGGTATGAAACTTTCGATTCGGATCAAAATCACATTTATGGTTGTTATTTTCTCCATTGTTACGGTTGTTTCCTCATGGGCAATCTGTAACTATTTTATCGAGGATTTCTTTGTTCATAACGTTAAGAAAAATCTGGTTCTTACTTATGAATCCTGCAACAAGCTGTTTCTTGAAAGAGAAGATGAGATTGAAGATGAGGAGTTCGGCGACTTGTTCGGCTATATTGATAATCCGTCGGGTGCGACCGTCTTCATTATCGATCAGGAGTCCTTTCAGATTTATTCTTCCGTAAAACTGAATATGCGGGCGGCGGAAAGCCTCCGGAATATTATGAACTCTTATGATTTTTCTGCTCTCGACCAGAATGAAAAATATGAGATCCGCATTACGGACGATAAGAATTTTAACGAAAGATATTATGATCTTATCGGGCTTCTGGATAACGGAAATATTATCCTGCTCCGTTCGCCGATCGCCCAGATTGAGACCAGTATTCATTTTGTAACGAAACTTTTTGTGATCGTATCGTTTTTCCTCGTATTTATCGGCGGACTCATTATCATGTTAGTCAGCAATGTATTTTCCCGACCGATCCGGAATATGGCGCAGATCGCGAAACGTATGACAAATCTGGATTTTGACGCCAGAGTAAAGGTTGATACCAAAGATGAGATCGGCGAACTCGGAAACTGTATGAACGATCTTTCCACGAAGCTGGAGCAGACGATTTCCGGTCTGAAGCTCGCGAATATCCAGCTTGCCAATGATATTGAGGAAAAAATCCAGATTGATGAGATGCGGAAGGAATTTCTGTCGCATGTATCGCACGAACTGAAAACGCCGATCGCTCTGATCCAGGGTTATGCGGAAGGACTTAAAGATAACGTGAATGACGATCCTGAAAATGCAGAATTTTATTTGGATGTTATCATGGATGAAGCAAATAAAATGAACGGACTTGTCCGTATGCTGCTCGATCTGAACGAGCTGGAATTTGGAAAAGACAACATTACGATCGAGCGGTTCGAACTGACGGAATTTCTTCAGGATATTATCAATGCTTCCTCGATCCTGCTGGAACAGAGCGGTGCGAAACTGATTCTGGAAGCCGAGGGACCGGTCTATGTATGGGCGGATGAATTTATGATGGAGCAGGTATTCACCAATTACCTGACGAACGCTATTCACTATGTAAAGCCAGATGGAAAGATCCGTATCTGGCTGGAACAGAAGGAGCAGACGGTACGCGTCAATGTTTATAATGAGGGCACGCCGATTGCCGATAAAGACATTGATAAAGTATTTATTAAGTTTTATAAGGCGGACGCTGCAAGAACCAGAGAATACGGCGGTTCCGGTATAGGGCTTTCCATTGTTGCCGCCGCCATGAAGGCGCATAAAAAGGATTACGGCGTATATAATGTCGAAGACGGCGTTGTTTTCTATTTTGAACTGGATACGACGGATACGAAGGGCGATGTCGTGGAGCTCCAAAAGACATGAAAGGTTATTGACTTTTTTACCGCATAAAGTTATATTTATCTTAATCATACATATGGTTATGTATCATATTTCATTTGGAGAAGGAGGGAAGTATTATGAAAACAGCCAGTTATGTTGAGATTTATGGGATGCAGATCAGTGAAGCAGAGCTTGTGAAAACAGCAAAAGAAATCTGGACAAAGCAGGGAAAGAAGGTTTCCGAATTAAAGACCTTGAACCTTTACCTGAAGCCGGAAGAAAATACAGTCTATTATGTATTTAATGACCATGAGGCGGGTTCATTCCCAATCGCAAATAACCAGAACGATTTTTAAAGCTTTAAGGTACTGCTTCTGCAGTACCTTAATTATTCAGGAAGGGATACTGGACTTACATGATTTCGATTATTGACTATGACGCCGGAAATATAAAGAGCGTGGAAAAAGCTGTCCAATATCTGGGCGAGACAGCGGTAATTACCAGAGATAAAGATGTGATACTTTCGAGTGACCGGGTAATTCTTCCCGGCGTGGGGGCGTTTGGAGACGCCATGGATAAGCTGAAGGAATATAAGCTTATCAACGTGATATATGATGTTGTTGAGAAAAAAATACCGTTCCTTGGAATCTGTCTGGGACTTCAGCTTTTGTTTCAGACCAGCGAAGAAAGTCCGGGAGCGGCGGGACTTGGGATCCTGCCGGGTAAGATTCTTAGGATTCCGGACGCGCCGGGACTTAAGATTCCCCAGATCGGCTGGAATTCACTGGATATACGGAAAGGCGCAAAGCTCTTTCAAAATCTTCCGGAACATCCATATGTATATTTTGTGCATTCCTATTATCTGAAAGCCGGAAATGATGCGGATGTTGCGGCAGAAACGGATTATTCTGTAAAAATCCATGCTTCGGTTGAACATGAAAACATTTTTGCCTGTCAGTTCCATCCGGAGAAAAGCTCCGCGGTCGGATTAAAAATACTGGATAATTTTATCCATTTACAGTAAGGAGAAACGGATGCATACGAAACGGATCATTCCCTGCCTGGACGTAAAAGACGGCAGGGTTGTAAAAGGAATAAATTTTGTGGATTTAAAAGACGCCGGAGATCCTGTGGAGATAGCGGCGGTTTATGACAGGGAAAATGCGGACGAGCTGGTTTTTCTGGATATAACGGCCTCTTCTGACAGGAGGAATATCGTGGCGGACATGGTCCGGCGCGTGGCGGAAACGGTATTTATTCCGTTTACCGTAGGCGGCGGGATCCGGACGGTCGATGATTTCCGCGCCATTCTTCGGGAAGGGGCGGACAAAATATCGATCAATTCGGCGGCAATCGATAATCCGAACCTGATCAGCGAGGCGGCGGATAAATTCGGCAGCCAGTGCGTGGTAGTTGCTATCGACGCGAGAAGGCGGGAAGACGGCAGCGGCTGGAACATTTATAAAAACGGCGGAAGAGTGGATATGGGTATCGACGCGATTGAGTGGGCAATGAAGGCAGACCGTCTCGGCGCCGGGGAGATCCTGCTTACCAGTATGGACTGCGACGGGACGAAAACCGGCTATGACATTGAACTTACCAGACTGATCGCAGACAATGTTTCCATTCCCGTTATTGCTTCCGGCGGTGCGGGAACAAAGGAGCATTTTTATGACGCACTGACAGAGGGCGGCGCAGACGCGGCGCTGGCGGCGTCTTTATTTCACTACAAAGAACTGAAAATATCAGAAGTGAAAGAATATCTAAACGAACGAGGAGTGTCTGTCCGACTGTAGACAGAATAAATGATCATGAACATAGAAATTAGAGATGAAAAATTATCGGTTGCGGATTATCTGGAATTACGCGCCCGCGTAGGCTGGAAGAAACTTACGCTGCGTCAGGCGGAACTTGCGGTGGATAACTGCCTGTTCATGGCAACCGCCTATGTGGACGGCAGACTCGTCGGTATGGGAAGGATCGTCGGCGACGGTGCGGTAATCTGTTACATCCAGGATCTCATCGTCAGTCCGGATTATCACGGCATGGGGATCGGCTCGAAGCTGATCGACCGCCTGCGGAACTTTGTGCTTAGCCTGAAAAAAGAGGATGAGGAAATGATGCTCTGTCTCATGTCCGCTAAGGGCAGGGAAACCTTTTATATCAAAAACGGCTTTACGGAAAGACCGAACGGATTTCTCGGTCCGGGAATGATACAGTATTTATAAAGTAAAACTCCTCTTAGACTGGAGAATTTTATAAGATAAACGAGTAGAAATTTTGTGCATTATCACCTTTGACAAAGGTTTGATAATTCTTTATAGTTGAATTAAACGTGTAGCACACAATGCGTAAGTCCGGTTATGTGCTGCGCGTTATTTTTTTGCAATTGAAAGGACGTAACAAACATGGAAACAAATGGAAATCAGTTTTTAGGAACGGAACCGGTGGGAAAACTCATGAAAAAATATGCGGTTCCCTGTATCATTTCCCTTTTAGTGGGAGCGCTTTATAATATTGTGGATCAGATATTTATCGCGAACGCTGCGTATCTCGGTTCTTATGGAAATGCTGCGAATACCGTGGTCTTTCCGCTTACGGTCATTGCGCTGGCGGTTGCTGTCATGATCGGTGACGGCTGCTGTGCATTTTCCAGTCTGAGCCTTGGACGGGAAGAGGTAAAAGATGCGAAAAAGAGCGTAGGAAATGCGGTTATCCTGACTATTACAGGCGGACTGCTGTTATGCGGACTCTACCTTGTCTTTTCCGATACCATTATCAAGGTATTTGGCGGAACTGTGAATGCGGAAACATTCCGGTATTCAAAGGAATATTTCTTTTATATTTCTCTTGGAATTCCGTTTTATATGTTCGGACAGGCAATGAATCCGGTCATACGGGCAGACGGCTCTCCGAAATTTGCGATGGCGTCTACGCTCTGCGGCGCCGTTATCAATATTATTTTGGATCCGATCTTTATTTTTGCGTTTCACTGGGGCATGATGGGAGCGGCAGTTGCGACAGTGATCGGACAGGTGGCAACGGCGCTTCTTGCAGTCTGGTATCTGTTTAATATGAAAATGATAAAGCCGGAGAAAGGAGATTTTTATCTGAACCGGAGAATAGCCGGTAAAACGCTGACTCTGGGAATTACAAGTTTTCTGTCGCAGATTTCCCTTGTGGCAGCGATGGCGGCTATTAATAATATGATCCGGAAATACAGCGCGCTCGACGCAGTGTTCGGAAAAGAAGAGTTTGCACAGATTCCGATGGCGGTCGTCGGAATCGTTATGAAGTTTTTCCAGATAGTCATATCTATTGTTGTCGGCATGGCAGCGGGTTGCATTCCGATTGCCGGTTATAATATGGGCGCCGGACAGAAGGAACGTGTAAGAGAACTGTTCTTGAAACTTTTGACCGCAGAGGCAGTTGTGGGGCTTGTATCTCTTGTAATCGTGGAAATATTCCTAAAGCAGCTGATCGCAGTTTTCGGAGCCGCAAACGAAAGCATTTATTATACGGTATTTGCAGAAAAAGCATTCCGTATCTATTTGTGTATGATTGTTTTTGCCTGCGTTAATAAGTCCTGCTTTATTTTCCTGCAGGCTATGGGAAAAGCGGCTGCGTCCACTATGCTTTCCATGGTGCGGGAAATCCTCTTTGGCGTGGGATTTGCCCTGCTTCTGCCGAAGTTCTGGGGATTGGACGGAGTTCTTTATTCCATGCCGGTTTCCGATTTCCTTACATTTTTGATCGCGGCTTATTTAATCCGAAAGACGCTTGCGGAGTTGGGCGGAGTATCGCCACGTATCAGAAGCTGGAACCGGATCTCGGAAAATGCGCATTAATAAATTGACTATAAACGGCAGGTATGATAAAATTTCCGTCGGGAAAAAGTGTCAGTTTTAGGAGTGAAATTCATGAAATCTATGATGAGTGATGATGAATATTTTTTCGTTAAGAATACGATACTGGATAATTTTCTGAAGTTAGCAAAAGTAAATATTCTGACAGGTGAGCATCATTTTTTGAAATACGATACGGTAATGAAAGAAGAAGGATATGAAAGTATTTCAAATATCTATGCGTATATTGAAAAACAGGTGAGCGACCAGCTGGTTTTATCGGAATATGCGGTAGACTATCTGAAATATGCCAACCCGAAATATGTGCAGAAACGTATTTTTGAAGACGGCGACAGGCGGATTCTCCAGAGCTTTAAGCGGAAATTGCATACTGGATACATATGGGTGACGTTCGGGATCGTTGTTCCTGATGATATTTCCGTGGATAACCCTTGGGCGCTTTTTTACTGGCAGAAAGCGGACACCAATACTACAACCATGGTGGACGCTCTTTCTACGCTGTCTACGATTTATTATAAGATTTTAAAGATCAACCTGACTGTCGATAGTTTTCAGATTATTAAGACAGAACTCTCCGAGCGCGATCAATTTTCTTCCAGACTGGATAAGATTTCGGAATGGTGGAGAGAATTTGAAACCGCAGGGTATGTATATCAGGAAGATACGCTTGCATTCCGGGAATTTACGAATATGGAACGGTTGCAGAGTACTTTCAAAAAAAACAGCGGTCAGACGCAGAGTTTTCGTTACCGGCGAAGGATCGGCGAGGACTGGCGCTGGGTACAGATGGATCTGATTCCAAGTATCGAGTATGACAACGAGAATCAGGTGCTTATTCTCTATGTGCGTGATGTGCATGACGAGTATATGAAGGAGAAACGGACCAGAGAGGCACTGCTTGACGAATATCACCGTGACGCTTTGACACGCCTTTATAACAGGCATAAATATAACGAGGATATTGAACGTCTATCAAAAGGCAATATTCCCCGCATTACTGCCTGTTACGTGGATGTAAACGGTCTTCATGAAATAAATAATCTGCTGGGGCATGAAAAAGGCGACGACCTGTTGTGTACGGTGGCGGATACATTGAAAAAATATTTTCTGGACGATTATGTTTACCGGATTGGCGGCGATGAGTTTGTGGTACTCAGTAACCGGCTTTCCAAACAGAGTATGGAAAATATGATGCAGCAGGCGCAGCAGGATCTCCAGAAGTTTAATTATGCGATCGCCGTCGGAATAGAAAGCAGCGAGGGCGACCTTGCGATCCATAAGCTGATCGGCGCCGCCGAATTAAATATGCGGGCGGATAAGGAGCGTTATTACCGGGAGAACGGCGGGCAGAAGCATATCCGTTCCCTGAATGACGAGCTTGAAAAAACGCTGGCAGAAAAAAGAAATGCGGAGCGTTTCTTAAATCTTATTTCCGACCAGTTTAACGGCGTTTTTTTCGTGAATCTGGAGCTGGATGTATTGCAGTATATTTATATACCGTTTTATTTTCTGGAACTTCTGGAACAAGCGGATTCCTCTTACTGTAAAGCCATGCACCTCTATATGGGAAAATATGTGCAGGAAGAGTACTATGAGAAGTTTGAAGAGGTTCTCGATTATGAGAAACTGAAGGAACGGCTACGGCATGAAAAGCTGGTTTCGTTTTCTTACCGGAAAGTAGACGGAAACAAAATGCACCTGCATATAGCCAATCAGAATGATAAAAACGAAGAATGTGTGGAGACCATCTGGGTATTTTCGCAGGAACAGATAAATAATGCATAAGATATATTATAAAAACGAAACGGCATAATGGGATGTGCCAGTATGCCTTTATCAGGAGGATTTATGTACTCGAATAATATTCTGGAAGCAGTAGGAAATACGCCGCTTATTAAACTGAATCGCCTGACAGGACCGGAGGACGCTGACGTCTTTGTAAAGTATGAGGCTGTAAATATAGGCGGTTCCGTAAAAACAAGAACAGCGCTCAACATGATAGAAGCAGCGGAAAAACGGGGAGACCTTTCAAGCGACTCCATTATCTGCGAGCCTACCAGCGGGAATCAGGGAATTGGTCTTGCTCTCGTAGGAGCGGTAAAGGGATATAAGGTAATTATCGTCATGCCGGATTCCGTCAGTCTGGAACGGCGGAAACTGGTTCAGCAGTACGGCGCGGAGGTCGTGCTGATCCATGATGACGGCGATATCGGAAAAGCTGTAAACGATTGCCTGGAATATGCTCTGAATCTGGCAAAGAAAAATCCGAAGGTTTTTGTGCCGCAGCAATTCGAAAATCCGGACAATCCGGCGGTTCATTTTGAGAAAACAGCGCGGGAGATCATCAGCCAGATGAACGGACTCAGCATTGACGGATTCTGCTCCGGTTACGGAAGCGGCGGTACGATCACCGGTATCGGCCGTGCCCTGCGCGAATATAATCCGAATGTGCATATTGCGGTTCTGGAAGTGGAAAATGCCCCTGCACTTCTTGGAGGACCGATCGGGACTCATTTCCAGCAGGGAATCGGCGACGGATTTGTGCCGGCTAATTTTGATACGGATATCTATAATGAGGTCATCATTGTGGGCGATGAGCAGGCGCTCGATACCGCGCGCCGCCTTAAAAAAGAAGAAGGAATCCTCGCCGGAATCTCAGCCGGAACCAATGTCTGGGGTGCGCTTCAGCTTGCAAAGAAGCTGGGGAAGGGAAAAAATGTAGTCTGCCTTGCTCCGGATACGGGAGAGCGGTACTGTTCTACGATATTGTTTGATTAAGAATAGTAAATAAAGAACCGGAATTTTTTGGATTTGAAAAAGCAAATGATTATCTTGATTTCCCTTTGTATATCGATTACAATGGTATATAAGATGATAAAAAATGGTTGCGCTTCTCTGTAATATTTGATAGATGAGTACAGCCACTTTTTATATCCGTATATGATCAAAAAAATATAAAAAACCAAGGGAGGGAAGAAAGTGGAAATAAAGAAATTAGGAAAGAAGAAATTGAGAAGGTTTCTGGCGTTACTTCTTTGCGGTGTCCTGGCGTTCTCAAATTACACATCTTCTGTGGTTATGGCGGAAGAAGAACATCCTGAAGCAATAGCAGAGTCTATACCTGAAATTACAGTGAATGCAAAAGAAGGTACGGCTCAGAAAACCTTTGACGGTTTGTTTTATTGCGATCATCCTACAGTTACTGTTACTGACGATGCCGGCGGTACTCTGACCGTAACTGTAAAGGTAAATGGCAAGGATGATGTTCTGCAGACAGTAGAAAGCGGTGGCAGTGTTAATCTTGATGATTTTTCAGGCGACATAACCATTAACGTCAAGAATTCGGCAGGAGGGGAAACCAGTAAACGACTTTGGCTTAATCACTATCCCGGCGGACGTTATACTCAGGATGTGGAGGCTACCTGTACCCAGTCTTCTTTGAAAGTTACATATTGGATATGTAAGTACTGTGGGGTATCATATGATTCTTATGCCAGTAACGGAGGAAATCCTGCCTTAGGTCATCAGTTTGATACTGATCCGTCAAAACAGGAAAAGTTTACTCCATGCGGCGGTGGTCAGGAAGTTACGGTGAGCCCGTGTACGAGATGCGGAGTCATGGTGACGGAGAACGGACAGGAATATACAAATGATAACAGTAC
>CANRMC010000007.1 GCA_947631605.1 uncultured Lachnospiraceae bacterium | reverse complement strand
GATCTGTTGTTTCAAGTTCAACAGGATACCAAAAACGGTATTTTTGAATTGACGTGTTTTCTGACGGAAAATCTTTATTAGATACTTCATACGGGCCAAGCTGAGAATATTTCTGCTCCAATGGAGCGGAGGATATAAAATTCTTGTAATAGTCAGGTTTTACCGAGGATTTTTTCGAGTCATTCAGCCCTTTAAATATGAGAACTGCCACTACGATAATAATCACTAATAGGACAGTTCCAAGTATTTTAAACATTTTTTTCATATGCCCCTCCTTGACAATGTGTTGATAAAAATGTATCATATTATCGGTGATGAAACAAGTGTTTCGTCGGAAATGATACAATTTATGGAGGTTTGTATCGGCTCATGAACATGAACAACGAGCAAAAGAATACCTATGTAAAGCAACAGATTACAAACGCCCTATTGGAACTATTGAAAGAGAAATCTATTGCTGATATTTCAATAACCGAATTAACGCAAAAAGCGCAGATCGGCAGAGTTTCATTTTATCGTAATTTTCAAACAAAAGAAGATATTCTAAAAGAAGAATCTGATCGGCTCATTAAAGAATGGGGGAAGCTCTACGAAACGAATCCTGAATCTTCACCAGAAACACTATTTCCCTCTTTATTTGATTTTTACAGAGGACATAAAGAATTTTATACCATTCTTTATCAAGCAGGAATGACCTCTATTATGCAGGAAACAATTCTTAATGCTATTCAAATCACTCCTGAAATGGCAAACATTGAAGCATACATGAAATCGTTTTGGGCATATGGGATATTTGGTTGGATGATTGAATGGATGAAACGAGGAATGCCAGAATCCGGTAAAGAATTGCTCCAATTTTTCACCAATACAAAGGGATAATAAAATTTGGATTTTGAATAGTGTGGGTATTGAGCAAAAGCCAGATACTATAAGTGCCAAAACCGCGGTTATAGATTTGTGCCGACTTACTGGCAAACTAATCTCGTACTGCATACTGGTAGGACAAGATACATGAAATGCCCAAGATGTGAAAAACGAAGCTGGAAGAGAATAATACTGACAAAGGAAGAGTAAATTAACTATCTTATCAACTTATATCATCTGTGTGAAAAAGGCTGAAAAGGCGAAAAAACCTCTTGACAAACCGTTCCCCGACGGAAAAGTTTCCTTTCCTGACGGAAAAGTTTCCTTTCCTGACGGAAAAACTTCCATCCTTGCCGGAAATACACAGTGCGCCCTCCCTGTCGGTCCTGAAAATATCCGAACCGCTCTCTTCCAGCCTTTTCAGCGTTTCCGGATGTGGATGTCCGTAGGTATTGTATTTTCCGCAGGAAATCACAGCCAGATCGGCAGAAAGCGCATTCAAAAAATCCATGTCCGAAGAATAGCGGGAGCCATGGTGCGCCACCTTTAAAATCACATAAGAAGCGTCAGAGGAAGCGATTCTTTCCGCATCCCCCGCCAGCTTCTGTTCTACGGAAGCGCTTATATCTCCCGTAAAAAGAATATCCAGATCCCGGTATCTCATATTTAAAACCAATGAATGATCATTTATATCCGAATCTGCATTTTCTAAAGAAGGATACAGAACCTCCATTTTCAGACGGTCGGATTCAAACGTATCACCGGCCGATACATACAGGATATGCGTGTCATATTTTTCCGCCGCATCCAGAAGCCTGTCATAATTTTCTGTTCTCTCCAGCCCCTTTGCAAAAACCAAATACCGGATCTTAATACCGGTCATATCCTGTTCTTCCAAAAGATACAGGATCCCGCTCACATGGTCCGAATCCGTATGTGATACAAGAACATAATCCAGCCTTGCCATGCCATAATATTTCAGCGCCGGTGACAAAACATATTTCCCGACGGAATCCGAACCGGAGGAGCCGCCGTCTACCATGATATTTATCCCTTCCGGCGTATGTATGATACAGCCGTCCCCCTGTCCGACAGAAAGAAAAACCGCATGGAATTCTTTCCGGTTCAGCCTGTATGTACTTCCCAGAAAAAGCATGAGCAGAGCAAGCCCCGTAGCAAGAAAACATACCGCTTTCTTTAAATCCGCGCACTTTTGCTTCTGTATCATCCAAAAAAGACTCTGCAAAAGCAGGAAATAAATTGCGATCTGAAACAGTCTGCAATGTCCCGGCAGAATACGGTGAAACGGAAAATGAAGGAAAAACCGGCATACGGCTTCGTAGAATTTCAGGATCCATGTGCAGGGAAACGCGAGACACTTCCCGACGAAGAAAATACCGGAAAATAAAACACCTGAAAAATACGGAAGCAATAGTCCGGACAAAGCAGCCAAAAATCCTGCCGCCGCAGCTATGGTAAAAAGCGGGATCACCAGCAGATTAAGCAGCATGCTGTAAAGCGGAAGTTCATGGAAATAATAGATCTGAACCGGCATCATATAAAGATTAATGGAAAAAGAAAGCACCAGACCGGACAGGACTTTTTCCAAAAGTCTCTTTCCGCTCTTCCATTTACCCTTTTTCTTCCGCTTCGAGTGAAACATAAGAATCAATCGGTTTCCCATATCTACGCCCCAGACCGCAAGGAAACTCATCTGCATTCCGATATTATAAATGCCTTCCGGTTGGATCAGAAGCATAAGAAAAAGCGCGGCTGCCATAGACGCCGGCGGGTACGGAGTCCGTTTCAGCCAGCCGCCAAGCCATGTAATTCCGATCATCAGAACCGCCCGCATGGCGGAAGGTGAAAAGCCTGTCATGATACCGTATAAGACGAGGCACAGAAACGCTGCCCCCTCCGCCTTCTTTTGTCCCAGACCGATTTTTTTCAAAAGACCTGCCAGAAATACCCCTAAGAGTGCGGTGTGGAGTCCGGATATCGCAAGGATATGGGCAATCCCATTTTCCTGATACAAAGTCTTTATCTCGCTGTCCATTTCCGCCTTATCCCCCAGAAGTATGGATTTAACGACAGAGGCCTCCTTAGTTGGAAATAAGCTGTCTATGGATTCGGAAAGCGCGTCTTTCAGTTTCATAAGAAATGTTTTTATTTCATTTCTTTTTTTGTCTGTAACAGTGATCCTTTCCGCAGCCATTTGATAATAAATCCCCTGACTTTCATAGTACTGCCTTGCGTTAAACTGACCGGGATTTTCCGCCTCTTCAAAATGCATAAGTCTTCCATACACTTCCAGCTTCTGTCCGGGATAGATCGGATCATCCGGTTTTAATGTTTCCGCATAAACCATGACTTTGATCCCGTTCTGCCGGATCAGGATCCTTCCTCCCGTTTCCTGATTCGAGACAGAAAGCACAGAACCCTGTATCGTACACCTGCTTCCTTCCGTAAATCCATCGTTAAAAACCTGCGCGTCTTTCTTCTGCTCCATATAAAAACCCATAAGAAGCCCGGTCAGAAATGCAGCAAAAAGAAGCCGGAATACAAACATGTTTGTATTCCGGCGAATAAAACCTACAATTAAAAGCACTATCAAACCCAGAAACCCTGCAACCGGCAAAAGCCCTGCTGAGCCTGCGGCGTATCTGCATAACGCCTCACCTGATGCGAATAATATCACTACCCACAATAATGGATTTTTCAATTAGTCTATTAAGCCTCCTTTATATTCCAGTAAACCGTCGATTGCCACGCTTTCCCGGTAGAGTTCCTTTTTTTCTCCCTCCACCAGAAGCTGGACATTTTCTATATTCGGCAGTTCTGTCAGAGAATTTACAACCGAATAAATAACAACCTCGCTCTTAACGCTTCCGTTCCCGTTTAAAAATTCCGCGGAAAGATCAATATAGCAGGTATGGTCTTCTACATATATATTCAGGATTTTTGTACCTGCCGGCAGCGCCCCGTAAGAAATCAGACGTTCTGTCACGCACTGCTCCACGGATTCATCCGGATCGATCACGACTTTCTCCTCAATCTGCCGCAATGCCGTTCCCTCGTCATTCGGCAGATAAATACAGACCGTTCCGCTGTTTTTGAGAACGCTGGTATTATCATAAAAGAAAAAGGAATCCATCGTATAATAGGCATCTTCCAGAACATCCCCGGTCAGAGAGCAAACCACGATCTCAATGGACCGGATTTCCTCAATCTGTCCCAAAGTGCTCACAATAGCCGCTTTATTAAGAAGCAGCGCCTCCTGCGTAATATCCGAAGTCACATTGACCGAAACCGTAACATTGTTATACTCATCAAGGGAAAAGCTGTTATATTTCATTTCTTCCGGCATCTGCTGGGCCGCTACCAGTTCATCCAGAGAATTAGAAATGGAATCCGGCTGCCGGAGCTGATAGATTTCTTCATCCGGCACAATTTCATTTCCCTCTACATGATACAGCGTGATCATAGCATCAGCGGGATTGACTGTCTGTGTGTCGGACTGCGTCTCCTCTTCTTTCTTAGCCGCACATGCGGTAAGAATAAACAAAAGAAAAAGACATGGCACAACCGTTCTTTTTTTTATTAACTTTTTTGATCTCCGTTTTTTCCAGTCAATCATGGTTCATCCTCTTTATGACTTTTCTTCCTGCTTTATATC
The DNA here is from genome assembly GCA_947631605.1 of uncultured Lachnospiraceae bacterium. GTDB lineage: Bacteria > Bacillota > Clostridia > Lachnospirales > Lachnospiraceae > CANRMC01. Next base: position 35,310 of record CANRMC010000007.1, on the reverse strand, counting down.
CGTATGCCGGAGAGGTATCTTTACCGTAAATGTGGTTCCTTTTCCGGACTCGCTGTAAAGCTTTACAGTACCGTCATGAAGCAGAATTGCATTTCTTGCAATGGAAAGCCCCAATCCGGTTCCTCCGGTATCTCTGCTTCTCGCCTTATCCACACGATAGAAACGATCGAAAACCAGATCCTTGCAGTCATCCGGAATACCCACGCCGGAATCCGCAACCTTTACATAAAAATATTTATGGTCGGCATTCAGGGATACTTTCACCCAGCCGTTATCCACATTGTATTTAATCGCGTTCTCGATCAGATTGGAAAGTGCCAGGGAAATCTTCACCTCATCCACTTCTGCGCTGATCTCCCGATAGCTTTCATAGATCAGTTCAATGCCCCTCTGATTTGCGATCGGCGTTACACGTTTCAGTATAATGGAAATCAGCTCGTTGATATCTGTCTCGGCAGTATTCAGCTTTGCACTCTGCTTATCTGTCTTAACCAGAACTAAAAGATCATTGATGATCTTTGTTTCGCGGTCGATTTCCGCAGAAATATCCGTCATGAATTCTTTATAAACCTCAGGGGTTGCGTCTTCGTTCTGAAGCACGGATTCCGCCAGCACCTTCATGGAGGTGATCGGCGTTTTTAACTCATGGGAGACATTGGAAACGAACTCCTGCCGGGTGGAATCCATTGAATTCAATTTACCAAGTACAGCATTATAATTTTTCGCCAGACTACAGGTTTCCCGGAAACCCTGAACCGGAACCTCGGCCTCCAGATTTCCTTCCGAAATATGGGAGATCTGCCGGTTGATACGCGCCAGGTCCCGCATGGAAAGCATTGCGATCAGCGCCGCTGCCAGAATACCGATCACAAGCAAGATTCCAAGAAGTATCAGAATCTGATGAAACATAAAGTTCTGAAATTCCTGATAGGATTCCAGAGAAGACGTCATGATGACAACTCCGTTTATCGTGCCATCCTGTGCCGTAACCGGAACCATCACTTCCACGCAGTCTTCCTTTGTCCGTACATTCTCGGCTTTTGCGCCGGTCATGACGTCCATTACCGTACTGCTGATCAGATAGGAATCCTGCTGAAAGACATATGTATCTTTTATGACATGATAAGAACGGTCGACTACCAGAATCCGTCCTTTCAGAATATTTGCGGTCTGATCCATATCCGTATCCAGAGCGCCTTCCGACAAGTCAAAATCCGCCAGTGCTATCTGATCCGCCAGAAGAACCGCCTTACTGTTAAGGTCGTCTTCCAGATCCTTCCTGTACTTTCTTTTGTAGGAATCCTGCATGCAGAATGCAAAAATCAGCATGCAGAAAACCAGAAGGAGCGTAAATGACAGGAAGATAAATGTCTTCATACTGATATGGAACTGTTTATTTTTCTTTTTTTCTGATTTCTGCTTCATAATCCTGTTTCATCCAATTTCCATTTGCCTGAATGTTATTATAACCATTGCAGACAGAAATCTCAATACTATTTCCTTCCGGTTTCAGAAGAGTTTTTTCTTCTTAAAGATAAAAATGCAGATCAGGACTACCAGAATGCTGACAGCGATAATATACGGATAACCGTTTTCCAGCTCCGGCATATCATGAAAATTCATTCCGTACCAGCCGGTGATCAAAGTAAGCGGAAAGAAAATACTGGTTAAGATAGTCAGGAACTGCATATTACTGTTCTGTCTGGCGTCCACCCGCGCCTGATATGCCTCGCGGACCTGATTTGCATATTCCAGAAGATAGTTTGCTTTTTCCTTATACCGGTTCGCCCTATTTGAAACGATATCAAAATATTTCAGCTGCCCGCCTGCAAAAAACCCGTTCTCATTCTGCTTCAGTTCCTCTCCCATAGCCGCAATCTGGTCATAATAATTCCGCATGGTAAGAAGTTCTTTTCGAAGCGGAAGGAGCCTGCCCTGAAAATCTCTCACCTTTTCCGTCATGATCTCATCTTCCATTCCAAGCAATGTATCCTCGTAATTTTCAAGCAGAATACTCTCCTGTTTCATCAGCTGCGCCAGAAAACAATAGATAAACTGCGCCACTGAGCGAAGAGGCATGGTCCGCTCTTTCCGGATATTCCGGATCATACGGGCAGTAATATCGTCGTCATCTGCGATCAAAATATCCTTTTTCCTCACAAAAAAAAGAATCCTGTATCGTTTTCCAATCACATCTACCAGTTTCGGAACCGCTATGCTTCCGGCAATAAAATCCTGCTGCGCTTCGATCCTGGAAAATTCAATCCGCTGCTTATCCAGATCTCCTTCATAATATATTCCTAAATTATCAAGCATATCTCTAAGCTCTGCAAAAGAAATCAGATAGATCTTAGAAATATCATTATCCAATTCATCTTTATTCTCTGCTTCCGAAAGCTCTTCATCCAGATAAAATATCACTCTTTTTCATCCCCTTACTGCCAGATACTTTCAGCATAACCCGAACCTGAAAAATTTAATCACTTCTTAATGATATTTGTTTTGACAATACACAACTTATCACTTATGATATAATTGTTAAAATTTTGAATATACAGAGGTATGAAATATGCAGTCAGAAAAACGAAAGACAGATTATTTGTGGATCCTTTATATTCCTGCGTATTTCATCACATTTTTCTGGCTGGAACAACGGTCAAATGTGGATTTTCATATCATACACTGCGGATTGGACGACAAGATTCCTTTTGTAGAAGCCTTCATCATTCCATATTACCTATGGTTTGCTTATGTTTTTATCACTGTCGGCATGTTTTTCATTCTGGACCGGAAAGGCTTTCGAAAACTGGCGTGCTACCTTGCGCTCGGTATGACTACCTTTCTTATCGTATCCTATGTCTATCCGAATATGCTTAATCTCCGGCCGGACATGGAGCAACTCAGTGAGACCGGCATTTTTGCCCGTCTGGTTAAGAACCTGTATACCACTGATACGGCTACAAATGTATTGCCAAGCATCCATGTTTATAACTCCATTTGTGTTTTCATAGCGATTGCAAAGAGCAGCGCCGGACAGAAATACAAGGCACTGACCTGTTTCTGTTTCCTGCTGTCGTTTTTCATCATACTGTCTACCATGTTTCTGAAACAGCACTCCGTGATCGATGTAGCGGCAGCCTTTCTTATGGCAATCCTTTACTATATTCCGGTATACTGCATAAGAAAAAAGGAAATAATAAACAAAAAAGAGGAAAAATCATGAAAGACCAGCAAAAATTACTCAGTATCATCATTCCTTGTTATAACTCTGAAAAATATATGGACCGGGCCGTAAGGTCTACTCTCATCGGACTTCCGGAAATCGAGGTGATCATTGTAGACGACGGTTCTACCGACAGCACGGTAAAAAAAGCAGATGAGTATGCGGCACAGAATCCGGATACTGTTTCCGTTATCCATAAAGAAAACGGCGGACACGGCGACGCTGTCATGACAGGACTCAACGCTGCCTCCGGCAAATATTTCAAAGTACTGGACAGCGACGACTGGCTGAGCCGGAAATCCCTTGCTATCGTTATTAATTTTCTGTCCGAAATGGAGAAAGTGCATACGGAATTTGATATGATCCTTTCCGACTATGTCTATGAAAAAGTCGGAAAAAAGAAAAAACGTCGGATCAGCTACAAGGACGTCATGCCGGTCCGGACCTCTTTTGACTGGAATTATATCGGACATTTTAAGCCATGGCAGAACATCCTGATGCATTCCGTTATCTACCGGACGCAGCTTCTCCGCGATACGGGACTTACGCTTCCGAAGCATACCTTTTATGTCGATAATATTTATGTATACCACCCGCTTCCATACATCAGCCGTATGTATTATCTGGATGTGGATCTTTACCACTACTATATCGGAAGAGACGACCAGTCGGTAAACGAAAAGAATATGATCCGGCGGATCGACCAGCAGCTCCTTGTAACAAGGCTTCTGATCATGGATCATCCGCTCCGTACCATCGAGAACCGCCGTCTGCGTTCTTATATGAGCCAGTATCTTGCCGTCATGATGGCCGTTTCCACTGCCTTTCTGATAAAGGACGGTTCCGAGGAAGCGCTGGCGAAAAGAACCGAATTATGGCGTTTTCTGAAAGAGGAGCACAGATATCAGTACAAATATGTAAACCGGCATTTCTTAGGACATGCCATGCAGATGCATACGAAAGCAGGATTTTTTATAATTAAGATCGGTTATACGATCGCACAGAAACGGCTGGGTTTTAATTAACAGCCAGCATTTTAACGGAGGTAGTTATATGATTCCTTTTATGATCACTATTGTTTTATGTATTCTGGTCTTCGGAACTTTGTACATAGTTTCCGTCACACGCATGAATCATGCAGAAAGCGGGATACGGGAAGGCGCATCCAATCTGGACAGCATGATCGCAGAACGCTATCACATCATAAAAAGGCTTCTTCCGATTTTGAAAGAAGCCGGCATTGACGATAATGAGACTCTGAATCAGACCGTTTTGATCCGGATCGGCATGACCGTTTCCGAGCAGAAACTTGCTTACACTCTGATGAAGAATATGGAGCCGGTTTTAAGCGGTCTTTGTGCGGAGCAGGAAACTCTGTCCCAAAATTCCGAGTTCAAGGGTTTGGTGGAAGATTTCATCAACTTAGAAGGTCAAATCATGAAAGTCGCTGACGATTACAATACTGCCGTAGAAAAATATAACGGAGTGATCGCACAGTTTCCTGTAAATCTGATCGCAAATTTCAAGAAAAAATACGCCCGCAGCTACTTTGAAGTCTAATTTTTCAACCTTTTTCAAAAAAAATTCACATTTTTGTAACATTTTCCACTTTTCAGAACGGCTATTATTCGTTATAATCAAAATTAGTAATTTATGTAAACAAATGAGTGTGTTGACAGACCATGGAGGATATTATGAAACGATTCCAAAGAAAAAAAGCGGCCGCCGTATTTCTGGCTGCCCTGTTTACTGTCAGCCTTGCGTATCATCCGTATATAAATACAAATGCACAATCCATTGATGAGATCAAACAGGAGCAGGAAGAAACCCGTTCCAAGAAAAAAGAAGCGGAAGAAACTCTGGCTGAACTGAATAAACAAAAATCCGATATTCTGGACGTGATTCAGGCGTTGGATAACCAAATCATCGGTTATCAGAATAAGATTAATGAATTGATCGCCCAGCAGAATGCCATTCAGGCGGAAATATCCGTTACCGAACTGAATCTCTATGAAGCAAATGTCACAGAGCAGAAACATTATTCGGATATGAAGCTTCGAATCCAGTACGCATACGAGAATGGGGATATCGCTTATGTAGACGCCCTGATGGCTACCAGCGATTTTGAGGATATCATCAACCAGTCTGAATATGTCGAACAGATTTCCGCATATGACAGAGAACAACTGGACGAACTGATCGAAATCCAGAATACGATATCCCAATACGAGGCTTCCTTACAGGAGGCTTATGAGGAAGTGGCGCAGGTAAAAGCAGACGCTGAAGAAGAAAAGGAAGCCCTGGAAGTTATGCAGGAAGCAAAAAAAGATAAACTTGCAGAATTTCAGGTTGCTATAAACGATACAGAGGGCGAGATTTCCAGACTGGAGCAGGAAGAAAAGAAACAGGACGCCCAGATTGCCGAATTGGAGAGGCAGGCCGCAGAAGCCCGTAAAAAACAGCAGGCAGCCGCAGCAAGCGGCGGTTCCGTTTCAACCACTCCTCCACCGGCATATTCCGGCGGCGCCTTTACATGGCCGATGCCTGCAAGCGGCAGGGTTACATCCGGCTTCGGGCCAAGACATTCACCAACCGCCGGCGCAAGTTCCTACCACAAGGGAATCGATATTGCATGTCCGGATGGTTCATCTGTTGTAGCGGCAGCCGGAGGTACGGTTATTTATACCGGCTATATGTCTTCTGCCGGAAATGCTGTGATCATCGACCATGGAAACGGATTTACCACGCTGTATTACCACTTATCCAGCTTCGCAGTAAGCAGCGGTTCCAACGTATCTGCCGGACAGACGATCGCATATTCCGGACACACCGGAGTCGTAACAGGTCCGCACCTACATTTCTGCATACGTGTGAATGGTACTTATGTGAATCCGATGAGTTATTTCTAAAAGCATACATAGTAAATAAAAAGAATCGACCATGCAGGGCAAAATGCTCTTGCATGGTCTTTTTGTGTTTATATTGTATATAGAGATGCTCTCTGTTCAATTTTTCTTCAATCTTTTATGGTATAATTTTTATTTAGGAGGGATTAATATGAAGCTTTTGCTTGTTGAAGACGAAAAAAGAATGGCGCAGGCACTTTGTGAGATCCTGCGCCTTGAAAAATATGATGTGGATTGGTGTGCAGACGGAAAAGCCGGGATGAACGCCATAGAAAGCGGAATCTACGATCTCATCGTGCTGGATGTAATGCTTCCCGGAAAATCCGGCTTTGAAATTGCACAGCAGACACGCCGTTTGGGACTCAAAACGCCGATCCTGATGCTGACGGCAAAAGGCGAGGTGGACGACAAGGTGACAGGGCTGGACAGCGGCGCGGACGACTACCTTACCAAGCCGTTTATGACAAAAGAACTGCTAGCCCGGCTCCGCGCACTCGGAAGAAGAAACCTTCCATCCTCGGACGGTTCACTGACCTTTGGGGATATTTCACTCGATACCAATACGGCATCCCTGCGGTGTCTGACGAACGGACAAAGCGTACGTCTGAGTGAAAAGGAATACCATATCCTGGAATATCTGATCGTGAATCAGGGCCAGGTCCTGACACGAGAACAGTTTGCCGTAAAAATATGGGGGTTTGAGAGCGATACGGAGTACAACAATGTGGAGGTCTATATGTCCTTTACACGAAGAAAACTCGCGTTTGTCGGAGCAAAAACAGAGATTAAAGCGATCCGCGGGATCGGATATGAATTGAGGTGTCAGGATGTTTAAAAAATCAAAACGAAAAATCGTTGCCGCGATCATGTCGGCATTAGTGCTGCTCTTCCTCGGAACGCTTGCGGTGATCTATCTTTCCAGTTACCGTGAAGTAGCGTCCACGAACCGGGATATGCTGGAGAGATACGCGCAGTTGTATGCGCTGAAGCTCCGTCCGGAAAACCTTCCGGAGAATCCCGGACAGCAGAATCCTTCGATTCCGTCACATAAGCCGGACGGACCGCGTTTTGAGGATACACCTGCTTTTCAGCTTTCTACTTTCTATTCGGTCGCAGTATCAAAAGACGACCGCTCTATTCTCTCCGTAGACAACAGCAGCAGGGAAATCTATACGGATGCAGAACTTCAGAAATATGCGCTTCAAATCGTAGAAAGCAGGAAATCAAACGGAATCAAAGAGCGGCTGATCTATGTGGCAGTTGACAAGGGAAGCTATACGCTGGTCGCTTTTATGGACAATACCATCATGCAGGACAGTATGACGACTCTGTTCCGCTACACGCTTATTTTCGGCAGTATCGCAATCATCCTGCTGTTCTTTGTCGCGATTTTCCTCGCGAATCGGATCGTTCATCCGTTGGAAGAGAGCTATCAGAAGCAGAAACAGTTTATTTCCGATGCAGGACACGAATTGAAAACCCCTGTTTCCGTTATCAGTGCAAATACGGAAATGCTCCAGCGGGAAATTGGGGAAAACCAGTGGCTGAATAATATCCAATATGAAAATGCCCGGATGGGTGCTCTCGTTACGCAGCTTTTGGAGCTGGCCAGGACGGAGAATGTTACGCCTGAAATGTCAAACGTAGATTTAGGGTGGATTGTCATGGGTGAAACTCTCCCCTTTGAAACGGTTATTTTTGAGAAAGGATTAAAACTGCAATCCGATGTAACAGAGAATCTGTGCATTGTGGGAAACGCCGCACAACTGAGCCAGTTAGTTTCTATCCTGTTGGATAACGCGATCCGACACAGCAGACCGGGAGGAATGATCCACGTTGAGCTTCGCAGAGAAAAAACACACGCAATCCTGACCGTCAGCAACGAGGGAACGCCTATTCCCGCCGAACAGCAAAAACATCTATTTGACCGCTTCTATCGTGCGGATGAAGCACGGACCGGGGAAGATAACCGATATGGATTGGGACTTGCCATTGCAAGAGCGATCGTTACGGCACACCACGGGCGTATATCGATATCCTGCCATGACGGGATCATTGAATTTACAGCGATCATTCCTGTTTCGTGAACTTTTTGTGACTTCAATTTTCTTTCAATCTTCTACCAATACAATGATATCATCATAAGGCTGCAGGCCTGATGATAAAGAAAAGTAATTTTTATAGAAGGGGGAGGAAAAAACACAATGGACTTCCGGCATGAATGGAAAATAGAGATCAATACAGCCGATCTTCTAGTGCTGCGCAGCCGGCTGCAGGTTCTTATGAAACCGGATGAACACGCCGCAGGCGGTAGATACCAAATACGCAGCCTGTACTTTGACAGCCCCACAGACCGGGCGCTGCGGGAGAAAATCGACGGCGTGAATCAGCGGGAAAAATTCCGCATCCGCTATTATAATGGCGATACCAGCTTTTTAGCTTTAGAGAAAAAAAGCAAGCTGAACGGCTTATGCAATAAACAGGCCGTGCGGATCACAACCGAACAGGCACAGGCAATCGCCTATGGAAGTACTCCACAGATTCAGCAGAACGCACCGCCGCTATTACAGGAACTCTGTTACAAAATGAAGATCGAAGGACTTCGTCCAAAGGTTGTGGTAGATTACACACGGGAGCCGTTTATCTACCGGCCGGGCAACGTCCGGATCACTTTCGATTATGGGATTCGGACCGGTCTTAGGTGTACCGATTTTCTAAACCCGGAACTTGTGACAATTCCGGCAGGCGACGCCCCGATCTTAATGGAAGTAAAGTGGGATGCCTTCCTCCCGGATGTGATCCGGGACGCCATTCAGATGATCGGCCGCAGAGCATCCGCCTTCTCAAAATACGCTCAGTGCCGCATTTACGGCTAATCTACATAGAAAGGAATCAAAATTATGTCATTCGGTGATATTTTCAAATCCAACTTTTTAGAGAACATTTCCAGTGTGACCATCCTCGATATGGTTCTGGCTCTGGTATTGGCATTTGGCCTCGGTATTTTCATTTTTTTTGTCTATAAAAAGACCTACAACGGCGTGATGTATTCCTCCTCTTTTGGAGTTACGCTGATCGCGCTTACCATGATCACCACGGTTGTGATCCTCGCCGTCACCTCGAATGTAGTGCTTTCCCTCGGTATGGTCGGCGCGCTGTCCATCGTCCGTTTCCGGACAGCGATCAAAGAACCGCTGGATATTGCATTCCTGTTCTGGTCGATTGCCGTAGGAATTGTCCTTGCGGCGGGCATGATCCCGCTGGCGGTGATCGGCAGCGTCATCATCGGTCTGATCCTGCTGGTATTTGTCAACCGGAAGCCGCACAGCAATCCCTACATTGTGGTACTGCAATGCAGTAACCATGAAAGTGAACAGGCGGCAAAGACATATCTGGAAGAACAAACCGACTGCTGTGTTGTGAAAAGCAAAACCGCACAGAAAGGCAGCATCGAGCTAAATCTGGAAATCCGTCTAAAAGACGACAATACGGATTTTATCAACGAACTCTCCGAAATGAACGGCGTGGCAAGCGCGGTACTCGTAAGCTTTAATGGAGAGTACAGAGGATAAGGAGGAGTCTTATGGCAACACATAAGCATATTGATGCAATCTGCATTGTAATCATCGTGTTCACACTGCTCCTGACAATCCTGTTTATGAACATAAAAGCGCTTGGTATCAAGTCTGTTGCAAGTGAGGAAAACAGCGACACCTTGTTCACAGCAAACGATCTGGATGCCGGTTGGGACACTACGGGTGCGACAAAGATCACTCTTTCGGACGAAGGCAGTACGGTGAACGGCAACGGCGCTTACGTCTATAATGGTGACGTCCATATCGTATATGCGGGAAAATATATTCTTTCCGGAGAATTATCCAACGGCTCGGTTATCATTGAAGCGGACGGCGACGATAAGATATGGCTGATGCTGGATCGTGTGTCCATTCACTGCGAGGATAATGCGGCTATCCGTGTGGAACAGGCGGGCAAGGTATTCATGACCTTGCAGGACGGCACAGAAAATACTCTGTCCTCCGGTTCCTCTTATAGTGAAGAAGCAGTTTCCGGCGGCGTGGATGGAACGATTTACTCCAGAGACGATCTGACCATTAACGGAGTCGGTTCCTTACAGGTAACAACGGAATATCAACACGGAATCGTATGCAATGATGATTTTGTTGTTACGGGCGGCACTCTGAACATAACCGCCGTACAGGATGCAATTCATGCAAATGACAGTGTGCGGGTGAAAGACTCCGATCTTACGCTTTTCGCGGGCGATGACGGAATCACGGTTTCCAATGACGAGGAAACATCGTTTCTTTATATGGAATCGGGAAATATCACAATCCCCTCCTGCTGTGAAGGGCTGGAAGCGGTGACGATCACCATTGCCGGCGGAACATTGAATATTGCCGCCACTGACGACGGACTCAACGCCAACGGATACAGCGGAAACTCCGTCATCAACATTACCGGCGGAGATATCACTGTCACGGTGGAAAACGGCCGGGACGCAGACGGGATTGATTCCAACAAGGATATCTATATCAGCGGTGGAAACCTGTTTATCAGTGTCAGTGACAATGGTGGAAGCTGTGCGATCGATTACGGAAGTGAAAACGGCGGAACATGTGAAATCAGCGGCGGAACGGTTCTCGCCTGTGGGAGCAGCGGCATGGCGGAAGGCTTTGATCCGTCTTCCACACAAGGTTTTCTGATGCAGACCGCTTCGGCGTCGGCCGGGACAACCGTAACGGTCAAAGACGTCGACGGAAATGAACTCATTTCAGAAAAAGTTCCATGCAGCTTCTCTTCCGTTCTCGCCAGCACGCCGGAAATGAAAATCGGAGATACCTGTACGCTGATCGTCGGAGATATCCAAACGGAAATGACCATTGATAATGCTTCAAATGGTGGCGGTTTCGGTGGCTTCGGTGAAACTTTCCAAGAAAACGGCGCGACAAACGGTATGCAGCCACCGGAGATGCCGAGTGGAACGAACGGAAACATGATGCCTCCCGATATGACGCAGAATGGTGTGGATGGAAACATGACGCCTCCCGATATGACGCAGAATGGTGCGGATGGAAATATGACGCCTCCCGATATGACGCAGAACGGTGCGGATGGAAACATGACGCCTCCCGATATGACGCAGAACGGTGCGGATGGAAACATGACGCCTCCCGATATGCTACAAAACGGAACGGATGGCGATATGCCGTCCAATCTGCCACAAGGGAATATGCCGGATATCCCGACAAATGAAGATACTAGCGAAGGAACACAGTCCGGTATCCCGCAGCAACAAGGCGGCCGGAAATTCGGCGGACGCCAAGGCAACGGCATGAGGAACCCTAATGGCGATATGCCGGAACAGGAAAATGCTTCACAAGCTGTAAATGCAGGAACTTCAATTTCGACAGAAACACTGATACTGTTAGGCATCTCAGCGGTTGTTCTCCTTGCCGGCTGTGTAATTGCTATATGCTATAAGAAAAGATCATTTTCGTGAGGTCACGAAGATGATCTTTTCTCTTAATCTTACTTGTTTCACAGGACTCAATTCTGAGTGAAACAGGCGGTCTGTTTTATATTGTATGTCAGGCTTCTGCCCTTGCAGTCGCCTCTTTCATGGATTTTACATACTCATATAACGGCTGTTCCGCTTCTGTTCCGTACTGCGCGATGATCCGCACCATTGCGCTTCCCACGATCACGCCGTCTGCGATCCTTCCCATCTTTTCAGCCTGCTCCGGCGTGCTGATACCAAAGCCGATTGCTGCCGGAAGATCGGTCGTTTCCCGAATGGAAGCTAAGATAGAAGCAAGATCCGTTTTGATCTCCGAACGGACGCCGGTTACTCCAAGGGAAGATACCACGTAGATAAAACCGGTTGCTTCTTTTGCAATATCCCGAATACGCGCCTCGCTGGTAGGGGCGATCAGAGAAATAATGTCGACGCCGTATTTCTTTGCCACATCATTTATCTCACCCTTTTCCTCAAAAGGCATATCGGGAATGATGATCCCATCAACTCCCGTTTCTTTACAACGGGCAAAGAATCTGTCCGGACCATAGTGGAAAACCGGATTCAAATAAGTAAGGAATACAAGCGGAAGCTGAATTTCCTTCCGAAGCTCTGTAACCAATTCAAATACCCGCTCCAGTGTCATGCCATTGGATAACGCCCGGATATTGGCTTCCTGAATAACAGGTCCTTCCGCGATCGGATCGGAGAACGGGATTCCGATCTCGATCAGATCCGCACCGGCTCTTGCCGCAGCCTTGAAATAAGCCACGCTGCTGTCAAAGTCCGGGTCGCCTGCCGTGAGAAAGGCTATGAATGCTTTTTTATTCTGAAATGCTTCCTGTATTCTACTCATATAAATCAACTCCTCTGTATCTTGCGATCGCCGCAACGTCTTTATCTCCTCTTCCGGAGAGACAGATAATAATGATGTCGTCTTTACTCATAGTCCCCGCAATCTTCATTGCATAGGCAACCGCATGAGCGCTTTCGATCGCGCATATGATTCCTTCCGTTCTGGCTATATATTCAAATGCGTCTACCGCCTCGTCATCCGTGATCGGAACATATTGCGCGCGGCCGATCTCATTCAGATATGCATGCTCCGGACCGATTCCCGGATAATCAAGACCGGCGGAAATCGAGTAAACCGGTGCGATCTGACCGTCTTTATCCTGACAGAATAACGACTTCATGCCATGGAAGATTCCAACTTCACCTTTTGCGATGGTAGCTGCATGCTGCTCGGTATCAATGCCCCGTCCGGCAGCCTCACAGCCGATCAGCTTTACATCTTTATCGTTGATGAAATTATAGAAAGCGCCCATGGAATTGCTGCCGCCGCCAACACAGGCGATAACCGCTGACGGAAGTTTTCCTTCCTTCTCCAAAATCTGCTCTCTTGCCTCTTTACTGATGACGCTCTGGAAATCCCGCACCATCATCGGGAACGGGTGCGGTCCCATAACGGAACCCAGTACATACAGAGTATCGTCAACACGATTGGTCCACTCCCGCATGGCTTCATTTACCGCATCTTTCAAAGTACGCGTACCGCTTTTTACGGGATGTACCTTAGCGCCGAGAAGCTCCATCCGGTAGACGTTCAAAGCCTGCCGTATCGTATCTTCTTCTCCCATGAAAATCTCACATTCCATCCCAAGGAGCGCCGCTCCTGTAGCGGTTGCCACGCCATGCTGACCGGCGCCGGTTTCTGCAATGACTCTGGTTTTTCCCATTTTCTTTGCAAGAAGCACCTGCCCCAGTACATTATTTATCTTATGGGAACCTGTATGGTTCAGATCCTCACGTTTCAGATAGATCTTCGCACCGCCCAGATCCTTCGTCATTTTCTCCGCATAATATAGCAGAGAAGGACGTCCGGCATATTCCCGAAGCAGCGTATCCAGTTCCCGGTTAAACTCCGGATCGTTTTTATAAAATTCATATGCTTCTTCGAGCCTGTGTATTTCGTTCATCAGGGTTTCCGGTATATATTGTCCACCGAATTCTCCATATCTGCCCTTCATGTCAACATCCTCCATTATTCATGAATATTCCCGCGTAATTCCTCTAACATCTTATGCTTGTCCGGACTCCGCATGAGCGTTTCTCCGATCAGAACCGCATCGACTCCGGCATCCTCCAGACGCTTGATATCCGCCCGTACTTTAATACCGCTTTCCGATATATATACCGTATCCTTCGGTATCAGCGGACGAAGTCTGATACTGTTTTGAATATCCACCGTAAAATCCCGAAGGTCGCGGTTATTCACGCCGATAATTCTTGCCCCCAGAGAAACCGCACATTCGATCTCCTTCTCATCATGCGCCTCCACCAGAGCCGAAAGCCCCAGTTCATCCGCAAGCTGCATATAACTTTTCAGCTCATCTTTCGAAAGTATCGCGCAGATCAGCAGCACCGCCGACGCCCCCAGTGTCTTCGCCTGATAGATCATATATTCATCCACCGTGAAATCTTTCCGCAGGACGGGTATCTGCACATTCTGTACGATTTCTCTCAGATATTCGTCACTGCCCCGGAAATAGTACGGCTCCGTAAGGCAGGAAATAGCGGAAGCGCCCGCTCTCTCATAATCCTTAGCGATTTCCACATATGGAAAATCTTCTGCAATGATTCCTTTTGAAGGCGAACCTTTCTTTACCTCACAGATAAATGAAATGCCCGGCTTCTTTAACGCCTGTTCAAACGGATACCCGGTATTCTTATTCATTGCAAGCGCTGCATTTGCCATCTGAGTCGGGGAAATTTTCTTTTTATCCGCCTCTATGCGGTTTTTTGTTTTCTCTGCAATCTCATCCAGTATCATCCCACGGACTCCTTATTTATTTTCCGCAAGCTTATTTGTAAGCTCAATATACTTTATCATAGTTTCATAGGCTTTTCCACTGTCAATCGCTTCCTCTGCCTCCCGGATACCTTCTTCAATGGAAATCTGTTTAATGACATGAAGCGCTGCGCCTGCGTTCAGAAGAACAGCCGCCCTTCCGGCGCCCTTCTCCCCTTTCAGGATCTTCTTTGCGATTTCCGCATTTTCCGCAGGAGAGCCGCCAAGAAGGTCTGACTTGCTGAATCCGGTATATCCATAGTCCGCCGGATCAATTTCATAATTTGTAAATTCTCCGTCCTTCAGTTCACATACCGTTGTTTTTGCAGATACGGAGATTTCGTCCATAACATCCTGTCCGTATACGACCATGGCACGCTTCACACCCAGATTGTTCAGAGCCTTGGCGATCGTCTCAACCAGTTCTTCCTTATAGACGCCGAGAAGCATGAGTTCTGCGGACGCCGGATTGGCAAGCGGTCCAAGGATATTAAATACCGTTGGAATTCCGATTTCCTTCCGAACCGGTCCTACGTATTTCATCGCTGTATGATATTTCTGTGCAAACAGGAAATTAAATCCTGTCTCTTTTAATATTTCTTCGTTATAGGATTCTCCCACCAAAAGATTTGCCCCGAGAGCTTCCAGACAATCAGCGGTTCCGCACTGGCTGGAGGCTGCGCGGTTTCCATGCTTTGCAACATAACCGCCGGCTGCTGCCGTTACAAAAGAAGCGATCGTAGAAATATTTATGGACTTTGACTGGTCTCCGCCGGTTCCGACAATATCGATGACTTCCATGGAATGTTCTGCCTTCGTAGCCTTATCGCGCATGGCTCTTGCACAACCGGCAATCTCCGGAACAGTTTCACCCTTGATATGCAGAGCAGTCAGAAAGGAAGCTTCCTGAGCCGGCGTTGCATTTCCGCTCATAATCTCGTCCACAACACTGTATGCCTCGTCATAACTGAGATTTTCACCATTTGTTACTTTCGCAATTGCTTCTTTGATCATTTTATGGTTCCTCCTTTAAAAAATTCTTTATGATCGTCTCACCGTCCGGCGTCAGTATCGACTCCGGATGGAACTGAAGACCGTAAATCTGATATTCTTTATGCTTGACTGCCATAATCTCACCGTCATCGGTTCTGGCAATCACAGTCAACACTTCCGGAAATCCGCCATCCTCGGTGGCGGCAAGGGAATGATAGCGGGCTACCGGTATCCTCTCCGGAAGTCCGGCAAATATATCCGCTTCTGTATCAATCCAGCAAACAGACTGTTTTCCATGCATCAGACGCTTCGCATAAGTAACGGTTGCACCGAACACTTCACAAATTGCCTGATGACCGAGACAGACGCCTAACATTGGGATTCTGCCGGCAAGCTCCTTGATCACTGCCTCGCAGTTACCTGCATCCTTCGGTCTTCCCGGTCCCGGAGAAAGAATGATATGGGACGGGTGAAGCGCCTCGATCTCCGGAACGGTCAGTTCATCATTTCGGATCACTTTGATATCGGGATTCAATGCGCCCACCAACTGATACAGATTATAAGAAAAACTGTCATAATTATCAATCAGTAAAATCATCCATTGCACCTCCCGTCTACAGTTCGTCCGCCATACGAAGTGCATTCACAACCGCTTTCGCTTTGTTCAGACACTCCTGATACTCTCGCTCCGGTACACTGTCCGCTACGATTCCCGCGCCGGAACGGACAAATACCCTGCCGTTTTTCTGAAAGGCAAGACGGATAGCGATACAGGTATCCAGATTGCCTTTAAAATCGATATAGCCAACAGCGCCGCCGTACACGCCGCGCTTGTTATTTTCCAGTTCGTTGATGATCTCGCAGGCACGTATTTTCGGCGCGCCGGAAAGCGTTCCCGCAGGAAGCACCGCGCTTACAGCGTCTGCGGCGTCATGCTTCTCATCGATCAGTCCCTTTACGGTGGAGCCGATATGCATGACATGGGAATAACGCTCTATAGACATATATTTCATGACTTCTACCGTACCGAACCGGCTGATCTTTCCAAGGTCGTTCCTGCCCAGATCCACCAGCATGTTATGCTCGGACAGTTCTTTTTCATCTTTTAGAAGCTCCTCCTCTAACGTCCTATCCTCCAGAGGCGTCCTGCCTCTCGGTCTGGTTCCCGCCAGCGGAAAGGTATAAAGTTCCCCGTTATCCAGCTTTACCAGCGTTTCCGGAGAAGCGCCTGCGATCTCTATATCATCGCTGCTGAAATAAAACATATACGGCGACGGATTTTCCGCCCGGAGCATACGGTAGCAGTCCAGCAGGCTGCCGCTGAAATCCGCCTCCATACGGTTAGAAAGCACAACCTGAAAAATATCTCCTTCAACAATATAATGCTTCGCTTTCTCAACCATTTTACAATATTGTTCTTTATCAAAGAGATACCGGAATTCGGATGTAAGCTTGCCCTTCGGAACGACTGCTTTCTCTCCTTCTGTCACCAGACGCTCCATTTCATCGAGTTCTCTTAAAGCTTTTTCGTAATCTTCTTCCAAAGACTCCGTCCGGATATTTACGATCAATATTATCTGCTGCATGACATTATCAAACGCAATTACCTTATCAAACAACATCATGTCGCAGTCCTTAAATCCTTCTTTATCCTCGGCGTCCAGATTCAGAACCGGCTCGCTGTATTTGATGTAATCATAGGAAAAATATCCTACCAGACCGCCGGTAAAACTCGGAAGTCCCGGAACAGACGGCGTTTTGCATGCAGCGATCAGCTCCCGCATATAATCCCCCGGCAATTCATAATCCCTGCCCGCTCCTATCTGATAGATTTTCTTTTCTCCATCCGCCATATCCTTTACGGTCATTTCTCCGTTCAGACAGGTGATCTCCAGCTTGGGATCATATCCAAGAAATGTATATCTTCCCCAGTAAGCCTGATTCATCACGCTTTCCAGAATATAGGTATGCCGGCTTACTTTTTTCAAACGCTTCAGCACTTCAATCGGCGTTGTGATATCTGAAAGGATTGCTTTCGCAACCGGCACCAGTTTGTAATCGTTCTGATATTCCATTAAGTCTTCCAGCTTTGTAATGACTGCCATAGTCTGCCTCCTCTCGTGCAATTCAGTATCTATGTAAAAATTCCTGTCTGTTATTCCTTTTCTGTTTTCTTCTGATTTTCCAGTGCCTGAGCCATACATTCCCTGCACTTTTTCGAACTGCATGCCATTTCATGGAATGCCTCGTCATTTCCCCGACATTCCATCTGCTGACGGATGCCGCACTGTTCATAAGACCTGCAGTGTGCGCCGCGTCCCCTTCTGATAAGAAGTGCAATACAATATAAAAGCCACAGAATGACGATTCCTAAAATGATATAATCTTCTATCTTCATATTACGCCTCTTTCCTTTAAAAACAGATTTTATTCCATGCAGAATCATATCCAGAGCCTATTTTAGCACAACTGTTTCTATGCTTCAAATACTTTCCTCAACGAAAGCAAAAACGCATGATCTGCTGCCGCAGCCACTCGATGATACAGCAGACGCTGTATATCCCAAGGATGATCGCAAGAATTTTCAGGATATATATTGAAGATCCGTAAAATTCCGGAGTATTCATATGGATTCTCTGATTCCAGATCAATTTCCGGAGAAGCGGATGTTCATGCAGCATATAGATTCCCAGATTGCAGCCTCCCAGCACATTGATAAATCTGCTGTGAAATTCTATATTCGAGAAGAAACGGAACAGAAAAATACACTGCAGGACCACTAGGGGATTATCATTATATCCGATCACGCTCCGAAATTCCGGAAATAAATATAACAGCGCCGTGTCCAGAAATCCCAACAGAAGGAAAAGGATCAGATTCATCCAGTTACGCCAGGACGGTAACGCCCCTTTCTTCCTAAATTCGTACCGCCGAAGGAAAGCCCCAAGAAAATACATAAAAATAAAATCATACAGGCTTTTTCCCTCTTCTGTCTCGAATACCTTTTCCGAACCTATCACTGCGTCAAACGGTTTCATATGCGCTGCCAGATTCCAGATAGAAAATATAAAAAACAGTATCCCAAGCAAACCCAGAAATTCTTTTTTCGTCATCGCATGGATCAATTTGTTCAGATACGGTGACAGTATGAGAAGGATCAGATATAACGTCATAAAATACCATGTTCTGGAAAGCGCCGGAAAAAACGCCCGTACATAATCCCGCTTTCCCATTTCCACAGATTTTGTCAGAAAAACTGCAAGCGGAATCCCGACTGCGTAAGTCCACATAGGTATATATACCTTCAGAATCCGTTTTCTCTGCGTAGATACATCGGATTCCGACATAAAATATCCCATAATGATAATAAACATATACACCGGACACCGGCTGAGAAGCCATATGATCCAGAAAAAAAGCGTATGTCCCCCGCCAAGCGCCAATGCCTGTTTATAATAACCGCCGTAAGTGCAGACATGGAGGAAGATCACCTGAAGCATCATAATGATACGCAGAAGTTCAATGGAGGAATTCCGCTTATTCAGTTTCTCCGTTATCGATTCTGTCATGCTGATACTCCTTTAAGACTTGATATACCCTCTGGCAGTTATTTCTGTCATCAAAAGCAAAGAAATCATCCGCCCGCTTCCGATAGATTTCCTTCATTTCACATCCGTTTTTCATATATTCACAGAGAAGGTCGATCAGGGAAGCATTATCGTCGCAGATTTCGCCAAACGCCATCGTATCGTAATGGAAAGTCCCCTCTTCGTAATGAGCTTCCAGCAACTTATGGTGAAGATACACCACCGGCTTTCTCATATAGGCAAAATCAAACTGCACGCCGCTATAATCCGTCACCATAAGGCTTGATTCACAGAAGAGCTTTTCGTAGCTTACATCTCCGGTAGACGCGACGATTTCCGTATATTCATTCCGTTCAAAATCCCGAAGCTGAGGACTTACGATCGGGTGCAATACATAGACGATACGGTATCCGTATTGACGGGCTGCCTCGATCAGCCGTTTGTCATTGATCAAAGAGTTATAGACTTTATAATAATCTGTCTTTTTAAAGTTCGGATTATAATCCCGCTCAATTCCTTCGTTCTTCGTCACGAGCATGGCAGACTGCATTCTCCAAGTAGGGGAGATCAATATCTGTTTTTTATCCCGGTTCAAAAGACCGTCATAGCGCGGTATGCCCGTCAGCTTCAAAGCGTCATATCCTGTATAATTGTAAATCGGTTTGGAAAGATTTTCAATCTCATACTTGGAAGCGCAGAAATAAAGGCGGGTATTATCCCGAAGCCTCTGCTGGGCAACCGCGATTTTCTGTACCGAGAGTCCATGCTGCAGGCATACGACATGAAAATGCGGGATTCCCCTTATATATCTGGAATTATCAAGCGAGAGATTATTAAATGCAAATACGGTAGAATTGGTAACCAGCAGCATATCCGCATTTAAAAACAGCAGGCGGTGTTTCGCACTTCCCCGCCGCACCGGATGATATCCTTCCCTCCGGAGCCGTCTGTAATCCGGTGAGCGCCGGTCGATCAGATAATATTTTCGGATATGGTCTTTCCGGGCTTTGGCGTATTTAAACAGATATTCCGCAGAATCTCCGCCCATATAAAGCTTATCATAAAAAAGCCAGATTTTTTTATTTTTATAATACCCACGCGTCATATACCACGCAAAACGAAGCAGGAAGAATTTAAAATGATGCATCTGAAACGGGTGCAGAAGTTCCCGCCAGACTGCATGCTCCAGCTTCCGTTCCTTTTTCTTTGCATATAGCGTAAGACGGATCCCCTCCGGAGAGGCCGTTGCGATAAAATTCCCGAAGTGCCAGTAGGAATGTTCCGGAAATGCGGCAAGTCTTGACGTATGGGACTGAAATTCCGGAAGGATCACATATTCCATATCGTTGTATTTCATAATAAATATGAGGTTCTTTTCTGCCGTTTCGCCAACCGGAACCGAAGCGTGGAAAGTGATCCGTTTATAGGCGGACACGCCAAAAAATTTTGTCAGGGAATATCCCGCAGTTTCTTTTATCTCATAGTTTTCATTTCCCAGACGGAAATAATATGTTACGACGTCGGTCGGAAATGCGTCCGGAAGGGAGGCGTCAATTTCCAGCCGTCCGTTCTCATACTCCATAAGCTGGATATTGACGCGCATTTTATTTGAGAGATAAATAAGCTCATGTTCAAATGCAATGGAAAGAAGCGTCCGTTCTCCGATATATTCCACCGGAAGATATGTTGCATGATATTTCAGTCGAAGCAGCATTCTGTTGAACGGATAATTCTTGGAATACGCCGTATAGTCATGCTCATTCATGATGACGGCATTATCTATATATTGAAGCAGACCGGTAATTGCGTCCCGATAACGTTCAATCTCCGATTCCGATAACACATGCCGGTTCCGGTTATCCTGATTGGCAAAAAGCCGGCATTGTATGGCATACAGGGAATAATACTGAAGATAAAGCGGGACCGCACCCTGCTTTTCTTTTACTTCCCGAAGCAGAGGAAGCAGGAAGCCCTCGATATTTCCGAAATACCAGTTTTTATCATAGATTCCGTAAAATGTACGGAACTTGCTGTCATCCGGTGCAGCCGAAGTATAAACGCCCGCCTCCGAAAAGCCGCATTTATAAGTAAGAAGCAGCCGGAGCAAAAAGTCCGCCTCCGAATCATATCCCAGAGTCTCCTTTATTTCATATCCCTTCATACAGGACAGCCGGAAAAGAACCCCCGAAAGCCTGTCTGTAAACGGAAACAGCGCTGCATTTTTCTGAAGGCAGGTTTTTTCATCCGCTTCCGGTTTTCCTGTCTGTATAAACTGTTTCTTACCCAGTGCAAACGCAAGCTTTACGTTTTCCGGAGCCTCCATGCATTTCAAAAGCCCCTGAACATAATCCGCCCCAAAAGAATCTCCCTGTTCCGTAACGAAAAGCAGCCCGTCATTTCTTTCGCGCAGGATATGGTTCCAAGTCTTCGTAAAGTCTTTCTCTTCTGCGGAGATCCATTCTACATCCGCACTGGAAAAAGACTTCCGGATTTCCGTAAGCCATGCTGCTTTTTTTATATCTTTTATTTTGAGCAAGACGATCAGTGGTTTCATATTTGCCCGTTCCTATATTCAATCTGAGGTTTTTCTTCAAAAAGATAGTATACCAGTGTTTCCGTCTTGTCAATTTCAAATCCATTTTCCCGGAAAGTCCCTGAAACGCTTGACGTTAATTTTTTCTTACTTTATAATAACCGTATGTATGTTGATTTTTTACTTCTGCATAATTACAGTCAGGATAGATCAGGAGGACATTTTTCATGTCAGTAAAGTACGTATTTGTAACAGGAGGAGTTGTATCGGGCCTTGGCAAAGGCATTACCGCCGCTTCCCTCGGAAGACTGCTCAAAGCCAGAGGATACAAGGTAACAAGCCAGAAATTCGATCCGTATATCAATATGGATCCGGGTACTATGAATCCGGTACAGCACGGGGAAGTATTCGTCACAGACGACGGAACCGAAACCGATTTAGACCTTGGACACTATGAGCGTTTCATTGACGAGAAATTAAATAAAGGTTCCAATGTAACAACCGGTAAGGTTTATTGGAGCATTTTAACAAAAGAACGCCGGGGCGATTTCGGCGGACATACCGTACAGGTAGTACCGCATATCACAAATGAGATCAAAGACCGCTTCTACCGCAATCCGGATTCCAAAGAAACCGAATTTGCCATTATTGAGATCGGCGGTACGATCGGTGACATCGAAAGCCAGCCGTTCCTTGAAGCTATCCGACAGTTCCAGCATGACATCGGTCATCAGAACTGTATCATGATCCATGTTACCCTGATCCCTTATCTGAAAGCCTCCGGAGAATTAAAGACAAAACCGACACAGGCCAGCGTAAAGAATCTGCAGGGAATGGGAATCCAGCCGGACATTCTGGTATGCCGTTCCGACTATCCGCTGGACAAGGCGATCAAAGATAAGATTTCCCGCTTCTGTAATGTCAGCACCGAATGTGTTGTTCAGAATCTGGATGTAGACGTATTATATGAAGTTCCTCTTGCCATGGAGAAAGAACATCTCGCAAATGTTGTCTGCGAATGTTTACAGGTTCCTTGTCCGGAACCGGATCTCTCTGACTGGACGGCGATGGTAGAAGCATGGAAACATCCTTCCAAAACCGTAAAAATTGCCCTTGTCGGAAAATATGTCTCCCTGCATGACGCTTATATTTCCGTTGTGGAATCCCTGAAACATGCCGGTGTTGCAAACAGCGCCGAAGTTGAGATCAAATGGGTGGATTCCGAAACCGTAACGGAAGACAATGTGGCGGAAATCCTTGGAGACGTATCCGGTATTCTTGTACCGGGCGGCTTTGGCGACCGGGGTATTGACGGAATGATCGAGGCGATCCGATATGCGCGGGAGCAGAAAATCCCTTACTTAGGATTATGTCTGGGAATGCAGCTTTCCATTGTAGAATATGTGCGGAACGTGGTGGGATATATCGACGCCCACAGCTCTGAATTTAATCCGAGTTCGACGCATCAGGTTATCCACATCATGCCGGATCAGCATGGCGTAACGGATCTTGGCGGCACGCTCCGTCTCGGCGCTTATCCTTGCGTACTTGACAAGGATTCCATGGTTTATAAACTATATGGTGAGGAGTTGATCCACGAGCGCCACAGACATAGATATGAAGTCAACAATGATTATCGTGAAGTACTTACAAACCACGGTATGAAACTCTCCGGGCTTTCACCGGACGGTCATATCGTAGAAATGATAGAGATTCCGGACCATCCTTGGTTCGTCGGAACGCAGGCGCATCCGGAATTCAAATCCAGACCAAACAAACCGCATCCGCTATTCCGCGGATTTGTGGAAGCGGCAATTAAAAAAGCTGAAGGGGATGAGTAATCATCCCCTTCAGCCTTTTTATAGAAGCTTTTTTATCGTCGTTTTCGCCACTATTATGCAAGTGCGATTGCCTCAATTTCAATCAGCACATCCTTTGGAAGCCTTGCTACCTCTACGCAGGAACGTGCCGGACAGTTTTCGGTAAAAAAGCCGGAATAAATTTCATTTACCTTACCGAAGTCATCCATATTTTTGATAAATACAACTGTCTTCACAACCTTATCCATAGAAGAACCGGCTGCTTCCAGCAGCGCTTTCAGATTTGAGATCGCCTGCTTTGCCTGAACTTCGATTCCGCCCTCAACTAAAGTATTGGTTGCAGGATCAATAGGAATCATACCGGAGGTAAAAATCATATCTCCCGCTTTCACTGCCTGTGAATATGGTCCGATTGCCGCCGGAGCCTTATCTGTTGCTATAATCTCTTTTTTCATTTCATTTTCCTCCTTTTAAAATGACCGGTCAATGATCCGGATATTATGTTCTGTGATTTCTATGCGTTGATTCTTTAAAAGCCTGCCCACGGCACGCTTGAACGCATTTTTGCTGAGTCCGAATTCCTTTCGGATAAGCTCGCCGTCTGCTTTATCGGTAAACGGAAGTACGCCGTTATAGCTTTCAATTACTGAGTAAACCATCTCGGCGTCATCATTCATCTGAACGTGAGCCGCCTCCCTCAGCGAAAGATCCGTCTTTCCGTCTTCCCGTACCTTGATAACCCTTGCCTGCACGATATCGCCCACATGGACCGGATTATAAATCTCGCTTTCATGGATCAGTCCGCCATACATATCATCAATGGCGACAAGGGCGCCGAAACCTTTCTTATATTCGTATACAATACCGGTAACATGGTCGCCTTTTTTATATTCCGTATTCGGTTTCATATAGTCATAGAGATGCATAGACACGCAAAGCCGTCCGGATTTATCCTCATACATACGCACAAGATACTCTGCGCCTTCCGCAACCCTTGCGGTCTGCTCTTTAAACGGAAGAAAAATATCCTTCTCCAAACCCCAGTCCATAAATGCGCCAAAACCCGCAACGCTTTTTACCCGAAGCCTGCGGAGCTGTCCCATTTCAATATACGGTTCATGTACCGTCGCGATCAGGCGGTCCTTGGAGTCCCGATATAAAAATACCCGAAGCATATCGCCGATCCGGCTTTTCTCCGGCAGCTGTTTTACCGGAAGCAGTACATCTTCCTCTCCGTCTGTAAGATACGCTCCGATTTCCTTGATGCGATCTATTTTCAATTCATTCCATGTTCCAATCTGCATGTTATCAATTCTTTCTTAAATACTTCACTTATTATTTTGTTTTTGCTTTTGCGGTCTTTTTCACCGGTTTATCCAGTTTCAGCACCCGCTGCCGCAGGAAAGCCAGCTCCTGCTCATCCGCTTTTTTATAACCGTACTCTGACAGCTTCTCTACGGAATTTGTCAGCTCCACCATGGAAATCTGCTTTTTCTCCGCTTTGAAATCATATCCGTTATATACATCAATGATCGCAAATATATCTTTGCTTCTCCGATCCGGATTATTTACAATATCCCTGATACACCAGTCATCTACAGGCGTTCCTTTATCCAGAACAATACTGCCGTCATTTTCTGCTTTCCGGATATACATGCTGTCAGTATCGCAAATTGCCCATGGCACTACGTATACGATATTGCTCATTGCAGCTCCTCCCAATTTCTTATCCATTCGTATCTGGAACAAATTCTTCTCCATATCAACATTGAGATAATAGCATTGTCTATTTATATTTGTCAATGTTTAATAGAAAATGCTGATTATATTCTACGCAAAAAAAATAATTTTTTTCATAAAAACACTTGTATTTTTTCACTGTTTATACTATAATGGTTTTCGTTGCTGGTTTCAGCAGACAATTTTTAATGGGCTATCGCCAAATGGTAAGGCACTGGACTCTGACTCCAGCATTTCAAGGTTCGAATCCTTGTAGCCCAGCTTATAAAAAACTCCGGATGATTCCGGAGTTTTTTCATGCCGATAAAATTTCTTCACATTTTCGTTTCAATTCAGGAATGTTACTTTTTAAGGTTTCCCAAACAATTTCATTATCTACATGAGAATAATCATGCGCAAATAGATTTCGCATTCCTTTAATAAGATTCCATGGCACGTCAGGAGAAGCATTTTTTATTTCCTCTGATAATTGCCCTGTCAATTCTCCTATTTGAATAATACACATGCTACAGGCATATTGATAGGCAAAATCAGATTCATATATTGTATAATCATCTCCAAAACGCTCTATTAATGCCTCTACATCATCACAATACTGCCTTATTTTCTGTAAAATTGTTCTGTCCTTCTGAATCATAGATGAGTATTGCCTCCTTTTTTATCCGATCCAAAAAACTTTTATCATTACTCGTTGTCGTCACAACATCCACATGAACGTTAAAAACATTCTCCAGTTCAGAAACAAATCCAAAATACTGTAAAAGATTTTTTATATCACCTTTTTCAATAAGAATATCAATATCACTTTCCTCTGTTTGTTCTTCCCTTGCATAAGAGCCAAATACGTAGAGTTTCGTAATCCCGTATTCTCTCGCAATTGGAACACAGTTATTTTTAATTGTATTCAGAGAATATACGCTGCCCATACGTAATCACTCCTGTCTTCATAAATCTAATAGATATATAATTAAAAACTCCGGGATCAACCGGAGTTTTTATGTGCGTTAGAGGATTCGAACCCCCGACCTTTTGGTCCGTAGCCAAACGCTCTATCCAGCTGAGCTAAACGCACGAACACGCCTTATTCAAAGCGACGTTGATATTATAACTTCAAAACCTCATGGATGTCAAGACTTAATGATTGCTTTTTGAAAAATCTCTGTCCGGCAGGCGCATAACAGACAGCCATACTATATTCCGGATCCGTTCCAAACCGATGCAGAAAAAATTTCACTTTCTCACCGGAATCTGTCACCGCGGCATGGTTCTCCATATCTATGGAAAATGAATGAAGCGGAACGGAAATGCCTGTTCCTGTAAATTTTAAAAAGCTTTCTTTCATCGTCCATATATCACGAAACGCCTGCATACGCAATTCTTCCTTCTCAGCCATGATATAAGCATATTCCGATTCCGTAAAACACCGCTTTGCTACGCGCAGACCTTTATCTTCTTTGCACTCAATGTCAATTCCAACATTCGCGTCTGAAACAGCCAGAGCAATATAATCGCCGGAATGTGACAGATTAAAATGAAAGGAATGTTCTTTTTCACATTTTTCATTCCGGTCCGGAGGAAAAAGGAACATAGGCTTCCCCTGATCTCCAAGCACAACAGATATCGCATCCTTATCAATAGATAACCGCTCCGAAAAAACCTTCTGTATCAAAAGTCCGGCTGCAATCGATACAAGCTGCACTTTTGGGTTCTTTATCTTCTCTGCTTTCTCACGCCTCCACTGACAGAGCGATGTAAGCAGCTGCTCCCTGTTTTCCTCCAAATATTTGGTTTCCAGTTTATACAGATATATTTCCAGCATTTTTATAAGAAAGAGGCTGGTATGACAAATATCCCAGCCTCTTATACATCTTTCTTTTATTATTCTCAGGAATTATTTTCCTATCTTTTCGTCCAGTTCTGCTACAACTTTCAGAAGAACTGCAACTTCTTTCTCTTTTGCAATATCAAAGTATGTCTTGAAACGCTCGGCTGCCGTAACATCCTCTGTGATAGAGATTCTGACTAACAGGTTACGGGCAGTCAGCATATTGTTGACAACTGCTTCATAATCCTTCAGGAGCCCTTCATCATAGGTAAGATAGCTGTTTGCCATCAGATATTTCAAACGCTCAAACATCAGTACCTTATGGTCGTACATAAGGTGCAGGGCACGGATATCAAAATCCGGTTCCTCGGATTCCATCTGCTTCTGGATCCTCTCCAGAACCCTGTCATATACATTCACGCCGAACGTCGTATCGCTGAAACGGTTCCGCATCATACGGAAATGATTCTTCGTATCAACGGAGTTCAGATACTCGCGAAGGGTATCACGGATCAGCGTAATATCTACGTCATAATATGGCGTATCGCTGTTCTTCAGGATTACATACAGACCTCTGGTTCCCTTATAATCATCTTTAAACATATGATCGTCGGAAGCCGTAATAACATCATATCCTTTTTCTACGTCCTTGAAGGATACGGTGCTGTAGGAATAATGATCCTTAAATGTAAAGTCTCCGACATAGAATACTTCTTCGTCCATATTGTAGCCGTAAATAAACAGCTCATGCGGGAACTTATAATCAACTTCTGCGTCACAAAGAATCTTTGCTTCATCAAACACACCATATACATAGCCGTCCAGATCAATGGTCTTGATGATGAAATCAATGATGTTTCCGCAGTAGCTTTCGATCTGCTGTTTCGTCATCAGAGATGTGATCAGATAAGGACATTCCTTGAGGGAGCTGCTGCCCGGCATGATGTCTGCAAGAAGCATATCATCTCCGGTAAAGATCTCCTGAATGTTATAACATCTGATCTGAATATAGTTGCTGAAAATCCATTTCTTCGCATTCTCATCCTGCGACAGGATTGAGAAAAGTGTTGCATGCCACTGCCATGAAGTGATCATCGGATATGAAACAGGTAATTTCTTTATATTTGCCATTTTACTTACACCTCCAAAACAAAAATTATGCTTCTAGTTTCTGAGCGATAACCGCCGCAAAATCTCCGAACGTTTCATACGAAGATAACGCAAGTTCATAATCCGTAAACGTAACATTGAACTTGCTCTCTGCCGCAACGATTAATCGGATGATAGAAACAGAATTCACCCCGTACTGCTCTGTAATGGAAGCGTTCAGATTCACATCTTCATCGATATTCGGCATAACCTCCCTGATCAGGTCAATCAGCTCTGCGTTTATTGTGTCTCTGTCCATTTATCAAATCCTCCTTTGGCCATACATTTCCGGAATTTTATTCATACCATAAGTATAGCGAAATTCTTCCAATTCTTCAACCTTTAACTGAAAAATTTTTCATAAAAAAGGATAATAAAAAAAGCGGAAACACCTTGAAAGTGTTCCCGCCGTTTTTCGGACAGATGTAACTGCTCTTCTTACTGATCAGCCAGCTTCACAGTATTCAGCTTCACGCCCGGTCCCATCGTAGATGCGATAACAACGCTCTTTAAATACTGTCCCTTTGCTGCAGCAGGCTTAGCCTTTACAACTGCATCTATTAAAGTCTGGAAGTTGTCTTTTAACTGCTCCTCTGTAAAAGAAGCCTTTCCAATTGGCACATGGATAATGTTTGTCTTATCAAGTCTGTATTCAATCTTACCGGCTTTAATATCATTGACTGCCTTCTCTACGTCCATGGTAACGGTTCCTGCCTTCGGGTTTGGCATCAAGCCTTTCGGTCCGAGAACACGTCCGAGACGTCCGACAACGCCCATCATATCCGGTGTTGCGACAACAACATCGAAATCCAGCCAGCCATCATTCTGAATCTTCGGCACTAACTCATCGCCACCGGCATAATCTGCACCTGCGGCAAGCGCCTGATCTACCTTGTCACCCTTGGCAAATACCAGAACTCTTACCTTCTTACCGGTTCCATGAGGAAGGACTACCGCGCCACGCACCTGCTGGTCAGCGTGACGACCGTCAACACCGAGTCTCAAATGAGCCTCAATTGTCTCATCGAACTTTGCGCTTGCTGATTTCTTTACGATTGAAACAGCCTCATCTAAGTCATATAATGTGGTTTTCTCCACAAGCTTTGCAGCTTCGGTATATCTCTTACCTTTTTTCATTTCAATAAACCTCCTGTGGTATTATCGGGAGCGACCCTCCCACTATTTGCGATTAATCCTCAACAACGATTCCCATGGAACGGGCTGTGCCTTCGATCATGCTCATAGCAGCCTCAAGGCTTGCTGCATTCAGATCCGGCATTTTAAGCTCAGCGATTTCCTGAATCTTTGCCTTTGAAATCTTTGCTACCTTTGTTTTATTCGGCTTGGCAGAAGCTGTCTTAATGCCGCATGCTTTCTTAAGAAGAACTGCTGCCGGCGGAGTCTTCGTAACAAAACTGAAACTCCTGTCCGCATAAACCGTGATAACAACCGGGATGATAAGATCACCCTGATCAGCTGTTCTTGCATTAAATTCCTTTGTAAACTGTACAATATTTACACCATGCTGACCAAGAGCCGGTCCAACTGGTGGTGCAGGAGTTGCCTTTCCTGCCGGTATCTGCAATTTAATATAACCTGCTACTTTTTTCGCCATTTTAGCGTACCTCCTAGATATGTGGTCTTAACGGAACAGTCATGATCTGCTCCTTCCACGTTGTATTACATTTTCTGAATATCACCGAAACCGATCTCGACAGAAGTGGAACGACCGAAAATATCAACATCAATCGTAACAGACTGTTTGTTTGAATTGATATCTTTGATTGTTCCCATGGTTCCTTCCCACGCGCCGGAAATAACCTTGATCACATCTCCCAACGCTACATCGATTTCAACGCTGTCTGCTTTTACGCCCAGTTTCCGCATTTCTGCTTCCGTAAGAGGCACAGGCTCTGAACCCGGTCCCACGAATCCTGTTACACCTCTGGTATTACGAACCACATACCATGTAACATCATTCTTTATCATGTGAACCAGCACATAACCCGGAAACAGTTTCTTTGAAACCGTTTTTCTGGCTCCGTTCTTCATCTCAACCACATCCTGAAGTGGAACCATAACTTCAAACATCTGATCCTGCAGTCTTCTGTTTTCAATTGTTTTTTCAATGTCCGCCTTAACCTTATTTTCATAACCGGAATAGGTATGAACAACATACCACTTCGGTTCTTTGTCTTCTATCTGCTTAACGCTGACAGAGGTTGTGGGAGCTGTTTGATTATTCTCTAACATATCTGACATATAACCCACCACCTAAACTAAAATAAAGGAAAGACCAATTGATAACAGCCAGTCAACGCCAGCAATCAAAAATCCCAGAACAATAGCAGCCAGAATAACTGCAACGGACTGTTTTGCGACGGACTTGCCATTCGGCCATGTAACCTTGCCGAACTCCAGCTTCAACTCCTGAAACCAGCTTCTTTTAAGGGCAGGTGATGTCTCTTTCTTTTCTGATTTTGACATATCTTACTCCTTTTTTCTGTTTGACTGCTGATTACTTTGTTTCCTTGTGTATTGTATGTGCCTTACAGAACTTACAATACTTCTTTGTTTCCATTCTTTCCGGATGCGTCTTCTTATCTTTTGTCATATTGTAGTTACGCTGTTTACAATCCTGACATGCCAATGTGATTTTTACACGCACAACTTCCACCTCCATTTTATATTTTCCGGAACGTGACTTTAAACCGTTCCTTACGCTGATTTTAAGGCATAAAAAAAAGACCTCTCCATCTTCGCAAGCTATAGAATAACATACTGTTTCTTTTCCGTCAAGTTTTTTCTTTTTATTTTGAGTCCTGTTTTCCCATCTGCTTCAGCAGGGAGATTTCATCCTCCGTCAGTCTCCGCCATGCACCGGATGAAAGAGCATCATCCAACTTCAAAGGTCCCATGGAAATCCGTTTCAGATATGCGACCTCCTTACCGACTGCCAGAAACATCCGCTTCACCTGATGATACCTGCCTTCTGTGATCGTAAGAGAGATCAAGGAATAAACGCCTGTTTCATCTTCTTCCCTGCCAAGGAGTATAAGTTCCGCCTCTTTTGTAAGTTCCTCGTCTCCGATATCCACGCCGTTTCGGAATACTTCCACATCTTTTTCCGTGACATTTCCCCGTACCTTTGCAAAATAGGTTTTCGGCACATGCTTTCCCGGCGCGAGAAGCCGGTTGCAGAGAGGTCCGTCATTCGTAATGATAAGAAGCCCTTCCGTATCCTTGTCCAGTCTTCCCACGGGAAATAAATCCCGCCGCTTCGGGATATCGATCAGGTCCAGCACCGTCTTCTGCGTCTTATCATTCGACGCAGAAATAACGCCCGCCGGTTTATTCAGCATGAAGTATTCATATTCCCGATAAATAAGACTCCTGCTGTCTACACAGATTTCATCAATATCCGTATCCACTTTTACGTCCGGTCTTTCTGCGGGAATCCCATTGATATGTACCCTGCCCTGCTTTATCATCTGCTTTACTGCGCTTCTTGTTCCTTCGCCGGAATCAGCCAGAAATTTATCCAGTCTTACAAGCATTTCTTTCTCCTTTTATTTCGCAAAAATTCCAAAGTAAAGGAGAACGATCGCCCCCAGTACGATCCGGTACCAGCCGAATACTTTAAAATCATGTTTACGGATATACTGCATCAAAAACTTTATCACGAAAATCGAAACCAGAAATGCAGCCGCCATACCGAGAAGAAGGACGGCAGCCTCCGTCATGGTAAAATGGAAGCCGAATTTTAAAAGCTTTATAAAGCTTGCTCCGAACATGACCGGAACCGCAAGATAAAAGGTAAATTCCGCTGCCACCGTACGGGATACACCCAGAAGCAGGGCGCCGATGATCGTGGAACCGGAACGCGAGGTTCCCGGTATCAAAGAAAGCACCTGAAAGACGCCGATCAAAAGAGCGGTCTTCATCGGCAGCGCATTTATGCTGTCCACTTTTGGTTCCCGTTTTTTATTTTTCGTCTCCAAAACCAAAAACCAGACACCATAGAAGATCAGTGCGGCGGCGATCACAACCGGCGTATAAAAATGTTCCTCCATCCAATCATCAAACAGCACGCCTAAAAGTCCCGCCGGAATACATGCAACAATAATCTTCCCCCACATGGAAAGGGTATCCTTCTTCCATACCAGTTTCTTTTCCTGCCGACCGATCGGAAGCAGCTCCTTCCAATAAATAACGACAACCGCAAGAATTGCTCCAAGCTGGATCACAACAAAAAACATCTCTTTAAAAGCGTCGCTCATGGAAAGCTTTATGAATTCATCGACCAGAAGCATATGTCCGGTACTGCTGATCGGGAGCCATTCCGTGATTCCCTCTACGATACCCAGAAAAATTACTTTTAAAATCTCAATCAAACTCATGATATACTGTCCCCTACTCTATATTTATCTGACACATTTTCATAGCGGAAAGCGCATTTTCATGGCTTTCCGGCGTAACGCCCGCACAACAGGAAGCATCTACAAAAATCGGAACCTCCGGCATTCTCGCCTTTAAGATCATGGCGTTGGAGATGACACAGATGTCGGTGCAAAGCCCTGTCAGCGTTATCTTTTCCGGTTCCATCGCTTCTATATAATCCGCCAGTTCAATGGAACCGAAACTTATTTTATCAATAATATCCGCGCCCTCCGTATCAAGCGCAGGATGTATCTCCCAGCCCGGCGTACCTTTGATACAATGCTTAACCGGAAGATACCTGCCTTCCTGCGTTTCTAAATAATTCTCAAAATGGGTATCGCGGGTAAAAATAATCTTCGTTCCTTTTTTCTTTTCCTCTTCGATCTTATGTGCCACATTGGAAACAATGGCACAAGCCTCCTTTGTTCCAAGAGAGCCGTCAATAAAATCCTTCTGCATATCGATCACCAATAAAATCTCCACTCTGCTATCCTCCTGTTTATTATATTATTTCGTCATATCTTCATATATGCGGATAACTTCCTCCGCTTCTCCGTACTGCACAATATGTCCTTTTTCCAAAATCAACGCCTTATTGCAAATCCTCCGCACCTGCTCCAGATTATGGGAGACAAAAAGAACGGTTACGCCCCGTTCCAGAAGGGACATGAGTTTTGCTTCGCTCTTTTTTCGGAATTTCGCATCTCCAACCGACAAGATTTCATCCAGAATCAGAATGTCCGGTTCCACGATCGTTGCAATGGCAAAGCCAAGCCGCGCCCGCATACCGGACGAATAATTCTTGAGCGGCACATCGATAAACTCCTCCAGTTCCGAAAAATCAATGATTTCCTGCAGCTTTGCGTCGATAAATTTCCGGCTGTAACCAAGCACCGCGCCATAGAGATAGATATTTTCCCTGCCCGTATACTGGGGATCAAAACCTGCGCCCAGTTCGATCAGAGGCGCCAGTACGCCTTTTTTCATAACGCTTCCGGCAGACGGCTTAAAGACGCCTGCGATCACTTTGAGAAGGGTACTCTTCCCTGCCCCGTTCAGTCCTAAAATACCGAGCCGGTCCCCCTTCTCCAGAGTAAAGCTCACATCCTGCAGTGCCCAGAACTCATTATATTTTAATTCCCGTTTCAGGAACTTGATCGCATATTCTTTCAGGCTGTCTACCTTTTCTTTGCTCAGATTAAATTTCATGCTTACATTTTGAACCTCGATTACCGGTTCTCCCATGAAACCGCGCTCCTTTCGTCCCTGTCAGATGTGCAGAATAAACTTATCTTCATTTTTATAAAAAAGCAGGGCTCCTATCAGAATTGAAACAATACTGAATGTAAATGAATAAACGAGATACTTCCAATTCATCCATTCCCCGAAGATCGCACTCCGGAAATTAGAGATCACGCAATACAAAGGGTTCACTTTCAGCACCCAGCCAAACCGGCTGTTAAGCAGCTTCTCCGGCAGATAGAAAACGGCGCAGGTATACATGATAAGCATAAGTACCACGCCCCACAGATATTCCATATCCCGAAAGAAAACGCCCACGGTAGAAAGAATCAGACCGGTTCCGATACTCAGCAGAAGAAGTACGAAAAGGGGCACCAGCATCTGAAAAAGATACATCGTCGGCCGCACACCTAAGACTGCTGAAACGCCTGCCAGAACGATCAACGAGATCAGAAAAATAATGAAATTATATAATACTCCGGACAAAGGATAAAGAACCTTCGGTACATAGACTTTTTTTATCATGGCGCTGTTTGCCCGAATGGATTTCAGCGCAGTCGTAGTGGACTGGGAATAAAATCCGTATAACAGCCGCCCTGACAGAATATAAACAGGAAAGGCCCTGTCATGAACACCCATAAGCATACCAAACACGATCGTAAGCACGATCATGGTAAGCAGTGGTTCCAGCAGCGACCATATGATTCCCAGATATGACCTCCGGTATTTTAACCGGATTCCTTTTTTTATGAGTTCACTCAATATGAAACGATTCTGAAGAACCTTATTCCTCTCCATGTCCCATTCTGCCTTTCCGGATTTATTCAAACGTGACCGAATCGGCATACTTCAGGAAATCATCCTTTAACTTATCGTAATCTCCTTTGGTGCAGGCAAAATTTACCATCCAGTAATCTGCACCGTTTTCATACACGCACGTCATGTAAGAGTATTTTTCTCCATTTACATCATTTTCATATTCAAAATAAAGATAATTATTGCCATCTATAATACTGCTGGACGAAATTCCGTTGGCGTTCAGCAATTCAGACGCATAATCCCTGAGGGAGTTCATTTCCAGACCGGTTCCCTCCAAGTCGCTCTTGGACTCCCGAATTCCCATTACGATCGCTTTTGCACTCTCATAATAACAGTCCGCACCCGAATAAGAACCTTCTGAAAATTCTTCCGTAAGAGTAATCGACATGCCTCCTGCCGTCATGGTTTTCTTTTTTGCGCCGCAGCCGGTCAGGCAAAGCAGAATACAAAGCAGATACAGAATCGGTAACCTTTTTTTCATCATAACCACTCCAACTAAAACATTATGAATTCATAATAAAATGTATGACAGGCTTTGTCAAGAATCAAAGCATAATTCTTCTTTTGATAAGTTTGTATATTAGTCAATGATGTGACACCAATTTTTAAAAATAAAAAAGGCAGTGTACTATAATGAATGCTAATC